>PEUR01000200.1 GCA_002780675.1 Gallionellales bacterium CG03_land_8_20_14_0_80_55_15
TCGCCTTGCACATGCGAAAACGCCACACCGCCGCGTTCCAGCACATTGCCTTCTTCGAGGATACAACTGATGCCTTCACCCTTGCCTATCCCGCCGCTGCCCGTAGCACGATGCCACTTGTCGCGGATAAACGGCTTGCCGTCCACCTGCTCCAGCCGTTCGACGATCAGCTCTTGCAGTTCGAGCAGGTATTCTTTGACGGCTGCGCTATTTGCGTTGCTCATAATTTCCCTTTATGGAGTGCAGCGACATGTCGCTGCCTCCTGATGATTATTAAAGCGCAGCCGAGACTGCGCACTCCAAAACGCTGCCGAAGCTGCGTACCCCAAAGTACTCCAAAGCGCAGTCGAGACTGCGCACTCCAAACGCAGCCGAGGCTGCGTACTCCCAATCCATTCAACGCAGAATTTTACCATCCGCCCACGAAACGATTCTCGAGGGCTGTTTACGTTTCCCCACCCATCCCGGCAATACCCAAACGTCTTTGCCGAACATCCGCTGGCATTCGGTGTAGGTTTTGGCGGGAATCATGCCGCTACGATTGGCGCTGGTGGAGACCAGTGCGCCATGCACCCCACGGCAAAGCTGACGGGCAAACGGGTGGGCGGTCAGGCGCACCGCCAGCGTGTCATGTTCGCCGCGCAACCAGCGCGGGGTGGAGGGCTTCGCCGGCAGCAGATAAGTAATCGCCTGCGCGGCATCGTTGCGCAAGCTCACTTGCTCGGCAGGCGTTATTGGCCGCACATAACGCGCCACTTGCTTGTATGAATAAGCTATTATAATCAAACCCTTGCGCTGTTGACGCTGCTTCAGCTTGAGCAAGCGCAACACGGCGGCGCGATGAGCGGGATCACAGCCCAGCCCGTAACAGGACTCAGTGGGATAGCCGATCAAACCGCCCGCCTTGAGATGTGCGGCAACGCGGCGCAACGATACGCGAATGCGCTGCAATTACTTTTTATGCGCGATCGCCCGATAGCCGATGTCGCGGCGCATCTGGCAACCGTCAAAAGAAATTCCGTCCGCCACCTGATACGCGCGCCGTTGCGCCATGCGCACACTATCGCCCAGCGCCGTCACACACAGCACCCGCCCGCCGCTGGTGACGACCTTGCCATCCACCAGCTGGGTTCCGGCATGGAATACATGCACGTCATCAACGCCTTTGCCGGGCAAACCCGTGATGACATCGCCCGTGCGCGGGGTATCGGGGTAGTTCGCTGCCGCCATCACCACGCCCAGCGCACAACGCCTGTCCCATTCCACTTCCACCTTGTCCAGTGTGCCGTTGACCGCGTGTTCCACCAGCATCAGCAAGTCCGTCTTTAGGCGCAGCATGATGGGCTGGGTCTCCGGGTCGCCCATGCGGCAGTTGAATTCCAGCACCTTGATACTGCCGTCCGGCGAAATCATCAGCCCGGCGTATAAAAACCCGGTGTAAGTGTGACCTTCCTGTTCCATGCCCTGCACGGTGGGCTGTATCACTTCGCGCAGCGCGCGGGCATACACTTCGGGGGTCACGACAGGCGCGGGAGAATACGCCCCCATGCCGCCGGTATTGGGTCCCAGATCGGCATCCAGCAAGCGTTTGTGATCCTGACTGGTCGCCAGCGGCAGGACATTTTTGCCGTCCACCATGACGATGAAACTGGCTTCCTCACCCGCGAGGAATTCCTCGATCACCACCCGCGCACCGGCATCGCCCAGCTTGTTATCCGACAGCATCATGTCCACCGCCTGATGCGCTTCAACCAGCGTCATGGCAACCACCACACCCTTGCCTGCCGCGAGCCCATCGGCCTTGATGACAATCGGTGCGCCATACTTTTCTAGATAAGCATGTGCGGCAGCGGCATCGCTGAAGGTCTCGTAAAACGCGGTCGGAATGCCATGTCTCACCATGAAGGCCTTGGCGAAATCCTTGGAAGATTCGAGTTGCGCCGCCGCGCGTGTCGGGCCGAAAATTTTCAGCCCGGCACGGCGGAAAGTATCTACCACCCCTTTTGAGAGCGGCGCTTCAGGTCCCACCACGGTGAGATGTATACCCTCGCTTTGCGCGAAAGCCAGCAATTCCTCGACGCTGGAAAGCGCCACATTCTCCACGCCTTCTTCCAGCGCCGTACCGGCATTGCCGGGTGCGACATAAACCTTCTGCACCCGTGGCGCTTGCGCCAAGCGCCACGCCAGCGCGTGTTCACGACCACCGGAACCGATTACCAGAATCTTCATACTTACCTCAAAATTATTAGAGCCATGTTATTTGGACACAACAATGGATGCCCATTGATACGCCAAATCAACTAATTACCGCATTTCTTCCAGCGTCATGCTGGTATACAGCGTTTCTTCGTAACGCAAAATTACCGCAAACGGATTGAGGCCGCTGAAACGGTCTGCCGGAAAAGGCATTGCCACGCTGTGATGCAACAACAAGTCAACCAACTCGTCCACATCATGCGTTCCTTGAGACATTTCTCCACTGCCTGCTGGGCAAAAAATCCAGGTGCCGAAACATCCACTTCAGGGTGAGTAGCCAGCGCACGAAATGACGTGATGTCTCGCTGCGCCAGCGTCGGCAATCTATTTGCAACATCAAGCGGCGGAGTCATATAACACTTTACCTTCGCGTAACGCCCAATACACCGCTGTGGAGCATGAATCCTGCTGCTGGTTGAGATCAGACTGCGAACAAACCAGAACATCGGCAGGCACACGGAGCGCGCGCAACACTTGCCTCAAACGCACCATTTCGCCAAATTTGTCCTGCAAGGTTGGCTCGACCACCAGGAAATCCAGATCCGAATCCTCCTGCGCATCGCCGCGCGCATACGAACCGAACAGAATCACTCTGGAGGGTTTGGCCGCTTCGCCCAATAAAAAGGCTGCTTCTCGTAGGGTGTGTTCAGCAATCATTGTGTTTAGTGTCTGAAATGCCTGAACCCGGTATAGACCATGGCGATGCCGTGTTCATCCGCTGCGGCGATGACTTCCGCGTCGCGCATCGAGCCGCCCGGTTGGATGACGGCTTTCGCGCCCGCTTCGGCGAGTACGTCCAGTCCGTCGCGGAACGGGAAGAAGGCATCAGACGCAACCACTGAACCGACCAGACTCAGGCCTGCGTTTTGCGCCTTGATCGAGGCGATGCGGGTGCTGTCCACGCGGCTCATTTGCCCCGCGCCTACG
>PEUR01000140.1 GCA_002780675.1 Gallionellales bacterium CG03_land_8_20_14_0_80_55_15
GCGCGGCCCCGGCACGGCGATGGATTTCGCGCTGACGCTGGCGGAACGCCTGGTCGGCAAAGCCAAAAGAGACGAAGTCGAAGCGGCCTTAGTGCGCTAAGCTCATGCCCCCTCACCCTTCAAGGGGGAGGGTTAGGGAGGGAGTGCAATTGCATATTCCCTCATAGTTCCGAAGGGTCGTGCTACCCCTGCCACCCGAAACGCATTGCCATCTGCCCCTACGAAATTGCGCAAGTTACTCGACAAACTCCCCCCCTCCGTCATCGCCCTGCTGTTGCAGTTCGCAGCAGCAGCACTCGTCTTGACGGGCGTGCGGCTGCTGGGTTTTCAGCCTGAGCTACTCACTTTCGCGCTGCTATGCGGCTTGCTTGCCGCGAGTTTCAGCTATCTGGCGGGGCTGGCGCGCTGGTGGCTGGCGATTCAACTGGCCTTCGCGCCCGCGCTGGTGTTGATGCTCACCCTCGACATCCCGCCCGGCTACTTCCTTGCGGCCTTTCTGCTCATGCTGGCAGTTTACTGGAGTACCTATCGAACCCAGGTTCCGCTGTATCTTTCCAGCAACAAGGTGTGGCAGGCGCTGGAAGGGCTGCTCCCCTCCCCCAATAATAATGGCAAGGGCTTCCGCTTCATTGACTTGGGCTCAGGCCTGGGCGGCGTGTTGACCCATCTGGCACGGGTCAGGCCGGACGGTGAATACACGGGGGTGGAATCCGCGCCCCTGCCGCTGCTGTGGAGCTGGCTGCGCTGCAAGCCCTATCGCAATTGCCAGGTCCACTGGGGCAGCATCTGGGATGAGCGTCTGCCCGCCTGCCACCTCGGCCAATACGACGTGGTGTTCGCCTATCTGTCGCCCGTACCGATGGAGCAGCTCTGGCACAAGGCCAGCAGGGAAATGCGCCCGGGCACGGTGTTGGTCAGCAGCACTTTCAACGTACCCGATCACACACCGAATGAACGCATCACGGTGAACGACCTGCACCACTCCACCCTGCTGGTCTGGCGCATGTAATCAACGCAGGCTGATGATAGGCCAGCCATGCTGTTCTGCATGGCGGCGCAAGGTGTCGTCGGGGTTCGCGGCGACGGGGTGGCTGACCTTGCGCAGCAGCGGCAGGTCGTTCATCGAATCACTGTAAAAAGTGCTCTCATTGAAGCCCTCCAGCGTCCAGCCGCGATCGCTCAGCCAGTTTTCCAGACGGATAATTTTGCCTTCCTTGAAGCTGGGTATCCCCGCGACGGCACCCGTGAATTCGCCGTCACGCTGTTCCGGATCGGTGGCGATCAGGTGTTCAATGCCGAATTCGCGGGCGATCGGTGCGGTGACAAAGCTATTGGTGGCGGTGATGATGACGCACAGGTCGCCTGCCGCCTGATGCTGCCGCACCAGGTCGCGCGCGGGCTGGCCTATCATCGGCAGAATGGCTTCACGCATGAATTGGCCGTGCCATTCGTCCAGCGTGGTATGCGGGTGGCGCGACAAGGGTTTGAGCTGGAAATCCAGAAATTCGTGGATGTCCAGCGTACCCGCCTTGTACTGGTCGTAAAACGCCTGATTTTTTACCTCGAACAGTTCGCGGTCGAGAATACCCATGCGGATTAAAAATTGCGACCACTCGAAATCGCTGTCGCCATTGAGCAGGGTGTTGTCCAGATCGAATAAGGCTAGATTCAAGTCCGAAGGTTTCACCCCATCCCCACCCCATCCCTCCCCTTGAAGGGGAGGGTGGCGGGCTGCGGTACGCGCTCCCCCCTTCAAGGGGGGAGCAGGAGGGGGGATGGGGGTTTCCAACGGGAATTCTTGATTCATTTCAGTTCCAGGGTTTGTTGTAAGACTTCCTTGAGCAGCGGCACTGAAGGGGTGCGGTGCAGGCGCAGCGTGTGTTCGTCCAGCGCGTCGAGTAGCCCCAGCAAGCTGGGCAGGTCGCGCCGCCCGTGGCGCAGCAGATATTGGGTGACTTCATGGGTCAGGGTAAAGCCTCTGGCCTTGGCGTGTTGCGCAAGCGCCTGCGCTTTTTCGGTGTCGGAAAGCCCTTGCACCTGATACACCAGCCCCCAGCCCAGGCGAGTGCGCAGGTCGGGGCGCAACGCGAGATTGAGCGGTGCCTGCTTGCCGCTGACCAGCAGCATTCCGCCATTATCGCGTATCCTATTGTAAACATTGAATAATTCTATCTGAGCCGCATCGTCCAGCGCATCGGCATCATCCACCGCGACAACCTCGGCGGGTTCAGGCACAGCGCCTCGCGCATACACGGCAGAGAGGCCTGCATTTTGCGCAGCACCAATACAGGCTTGCAGCAGATGACTCTTGCCGCTTCCCGTTTGCCCCCAGATGTAGAGTCGGCGTTCGCGGCGTTCGCCCGTCAAGGCATCGTGCAGCACGGACAACAATTCCTGATTGCCGCCCGCGACAAAGTTTTCGAAGGTCGGCCACCAGTCCGGCGTGATGTCGAGCAACAGTTGACTCATGGTTTGCAATACATGCTGCTCGACAGATAACTGGCTTTGCCGTGACGCAGGCCGACCAGCAGGATGGCCGAGAGCGGCAAGGCCAGCAACACGCCAAAGAAGCCCAATACTTGACCTGCCGCCAGCAAGGCGAAGATCACCGCCAGCGGATGCAAGCCGATGCGCTCGCCCACCAGCCAGGGCGTGATTAGCGTGCCTTCGAGCAACTGCCCGGCAGCAAACGCCGCCCACACCCACAACACGCTGGAAAATTCGGTGAACTGCATCGCAGCCGCCAAGGTAGCCAGCGTCAGTCCGGTAATCATGCCCAGGTAAGGAATAAACACCAACATCCCGGCGACGATGCCGATGGGCAAGGCAAATTCCAGTCCGACCAGCCATAACACCAGGCTATAAAAGGCGCTCATCAGCAGCATCACGGCAATCTGGCCGCGCAAAAATTCCGCCAGCACGCCATCCACCTCGCCGCCAATTTCATGCACTTTGTCGTGCCAATGGCGGGGAATCAGCGCGTCCAGATGCGCCAGCAACTCGTCCCAATCGCGCAGCAGATAGAACATCGCCACCGGAATCAGCATTAAATTTACGAAAATGCCGATAATTGCACCACCGCCGCTCGACAGCAGGGGCAGCAGTTTTCCGGCCACCCCACCCGCGCTTTGCCAGTGGTTCATCAACAGGTTTTTCAGCGCGGC
>PEUR01000002.1 GCA_002780675.1 Gallionellales bacterium CG03_land_8_20_14_0_80_55_15
CTTTTGTTGCGCGTTGAAACCGGTCGTGCCGATCACCATGTTGACACCCAGTTTGCGGCAGATTTCCAGATGATGCAGCGTGCCTTCCGGGCGGGTGAAGTCTATCAGCACATCCGCGCCCCGCAAGGCCGCTGCCACATCCGCGCTGATCTTCACACCGCTTGGCGTGCCGGAAAATTCGCCTGCATCCCGCCCCAACATGGCGCTGCCGCCATGTTCCAGCGCGGCGTGCAGCGCCAGATCATCGGCCAGCAATACGTTTTCCAACAGGGTTTTGCCCATGCGTCCGCTGCTACCGGCGATGGCGATTTTGATTTTGCTCATGTTTATCCTCTGCCGGACAAGCCGGATCAAACGTGGGTCGGGCTACCGACTTGAGGGGCGTAGTCCGCCCTACCATTAACGTGAAACTCGCGCAGCGACGAACTGTACCCCTCTCCCTTTGGGAGAGGGGGGACGGGGGTGAGGGAACGGACATGGAGAGTTTCATCATCAGGGGTGGTTACTTTTCCATGCCCGTTAGTTTCAATTTGACGATTATTTGCCTTCCGACACGACTGGGGCGGCGGGCGTAGTCAGACCGCTGTCCTCTATGCGCGACAAGCTATCGCCCTCGAAATACAGCGTCAGGCGTTGCTGTTCGACCAGCTTATAGTCTTGTTCCAGACGATACACATAATCCCAACGGTTGCCGTGAAACGCGTCACTGATCAAAGGCGTGCCCATCACATAGCGCACTTGCACACGGCTCATGCCGAGCTTGAGCTTGTCGCGCATTTCCACAGTTACATAATTGCCCTGACGGATGTCCATTTTGTAAGGGGTCAGCAAGGGCACGGAAAAGCTGCTGCATGAAGCCAGCAACACAGAAATTAAAATAATGTTAAAGCGCATAGTCATAGTCTCGTTATTTGCAAAGCGAATCGGCGGCATGATACCTCAAGCCGCCATACCCAGCATCTCCGCCGCGTGTTTGCGCGTCGTTTCGGTAATCGTCACGCCGCCCAACATACGGGCGATTTCTTCGATACGTTGCGTGCTGTCCAGCACTGTGATATGGCTCAAGGTAACACCCTGTTCCACCGCCTTGCTGACTTGCCACTGCCAGTCGGCCTCTGCCGCCACCTGCGGCAAATGCGTGACGCATAACACCTGATAATCACGCCCCAGCAGTTTGAGCAACTGGCCGACGATCTCGGCCACCCGCCCACCGATACCGCTGTCCACCTCGTCGAAAATCAGCGTCGGCACACTGGCGACCCGGCTGGTGGCGACCTGAATCGCCAGACTGATACGCGATAGTTCGCCACCCGAAGCAACCTTTGCCATGCTGCGTTGCGGCACGCCGGGATTGGCGGCCACGCGGAACTCGATGCTGTCCAGCCCGGACGCATTACCCTCGTTCAGCGGCAATACCGCCACGGCAAAACTGCCGCCCTGCATTGCCAGCTTTTGCATCGCGGCGGTGATTTCAGTCGTCAGTCTGGCGGCTGCCGTTTTACGCGTCCGGCTCAATTGCTGGGCGACAAGCGCATAGCGTTGCTGCGCGGCTTTTTCCTGCTCGATCAATTCCGCCAGATCGGCCTCGCCACCCAATGCTTGCAGATGCACGACCGTCTGCTGCAACACTTCGCCCAGCCGTTCCGGCAACACGCGATACTTGCGCGCCATATCCATAACCGATTGAATACGCTGTTCTTTTTCAGCCATCTGTTGCGGGTCGGCATCCAGCCTTTGCTGGTAGTGGCGCAAGGCATAAACCGCTTCCTGCACTTCCGCCTGCGCGGACTCCAACATGCGCAGCGTCTCGCCCAGACTGGCATCGTGAATAACACCGTCGCGCAGACGCACGATCAAGGCGTTAAGTTGAGTCAGGCAAGCGCTATCCGCTTCGCTCAGGCTCTCGATGCCGAATGCGGCGGTTTCCAGCAGCCCCGCCGCATGCGCCAGCCGCTCGTAATCCGCCTGCAATTCCAGCCACTCGGCCAGATTAAAAGCCAGCCCTTCCAGCTCGGCGCGCTGGAACTGCAACAACTCGCGCTCGGCGGCCGCCGCCTGCGAATTTTCGCTCAGGGCGATACGGCGATTGAGCAACGCCTGCCATTCGCGGTAGCAGACCGCGACTTGTGCGGTTTCCGCCTGCAAACCCGCATAACCATCCAGCAAGGCGCGCTGCGCGTCCGCTTGCAACAAGGATTGATGCGCATGTTGCCCGTGAATGTTCAGCAACCATTCTCCTGCCTCGCGCATCTGCTGCAAGGTAGCACTGCGCCCGTTGATGAAACCGCGCGAACGTCCGCCCGCATCCAGCAGACGGCGCATCAGGCACACGCCCTCGTCACCCGCCAGCTCCTGCGCCTTTAGCCAACCCTGCAATTCCGGCATCAAAGCCACGTCGAACTCCGCCGCAATCTCGGCGCGCTCGCAACCGCTGCGCACCATGCTCGCATCGCCGCGCTCGCCCAGCGCCAGCGACAAGGCATCTATCAAAATGGATTTACCCGCCCCCGTCTCGCCCGTCAGCGCAGTAAAACCGCCACTGAATTCCAGTTCCAGCGAGGAGACGATGACGAAATCGCGGATGCTTAAAAATTTCAGCATGGAGCATTCTGAAGCATGGGCAAAAAATACATCAAAGCGATTGATTCCAAAGTAGTTTTTCGCGCAGCATGTGGTAATAACTGTAATATGCAGGATGCAGCAAAGTCGCGCATTCAGGATGACGCGTCACCCGTATCTTGTCATTCATCTGCAAATCAAAATTGGTATGACTGTCCAGACGCACGGGAATATCGTAACTGCGATGCATCAAAATCTCCACCACCGATGACGCGCTCACCACGATCGGGCGGTTGCTCAAGGTGTGCGGGCAAATAGGCACCAGTTCCAGCACATCCAGACCGGGATGCACAATCGGCCCACCCGCCGACATACCATATGAAGTCGAGCCGGTAGGTGTGGCGACGATCAAACCATCGGCACGCTGGTTGCTCACATATTCGCCATCTATGCGCACCTCGAATTCGACCATGCTGCTGATGTGGCTGCGATGCACCACCACTTCGTTGAAAGCCAGCCCGCTGAATACCTCGACCGCATCGCGCACCACCCGCACAGACAACAACAAGCGCCGCTCT
>PEUR01000052.1 GCA_002780675.1 Gallionellales bacterium CG03_land_8_20_14_0_80_55_15
CGCCTTGATGTAGCGGTTGCGCGCCACGGTGACGCGGTTTTCCGTGCCTTCCAGTTGCGCCTGAAGATCGCGGAAATTCTGGTCGGCTTTGAGTTGCGGGTAATTTTCCGTCACCACCAGCAGGCGGCTCAAGGCTGAAGTCAATTCGCCTTGTGCGGTCTGAAACCTGGCGAAGGCTTGCGGGTCGTTGATCAGTTCCGGCGTAGCCTGTATGCCGCCGACTTTGGCGCGCGCCTCGGTGACACCCAGCAGCACTTCTTTTTCATGCCCGGCATAGCCTTTAACTGTATTGACCAGGTTGGGGATCAGATCGGCACGGCGCTGGTACTGGTTCAGCACTTCCGCCCAACTCGCCTTGATCTGCTCATCGTTCGTCTGAAAAGTGTTGTAGCCACAACCACTCAACAGCAGGGTGAGCATAAACATCCATAAAATACGCATCATCATTCCTTCGGGTTAATTCAATGGCGCGAACTATAGCACTGAAAAACACCGCGAACACAGCCCTGCAACGCGCTAAAATGCCCGCCAACTGAAACACCGCTGCAATGACCGACAACAAAGGAGATAAGTAATTGAAAAAATTGAAAATTAGTGAAGTCATGGCGAGCAGCGGCGTAACCTTTGGCACCAGCGGCGCGCGCGGACTGGTGAACGCGATGAGCGATGAAGTTTGCGCCGCCTACACCGCCGCATTCCTCGCGGTGATACGCCCGTCTTTCAAAGTGAGCCGCATCGCGCTAGGGATTGACCTGCGCCCCAGCAGCCCGCGCATCGCGGCAGCCTGTGCGGCAGCACTACGCGAACAGGGCATCCAAGTGGATTATTGCGGCGCGCTGCCTACCCCGGCTCTCGCGCTGTATGCGCAAAACGAAACCATCCCCGCCATCATGGTGACGGGTAGCCACATCCCGTTCGACCGCAACGGCATCAAGTTTTATCGCCCCGACGGCGAAATCACCAAGTCCGATGAACTGGCCATCAGCGATGCTGTCGTGGAAATAGGTCAAACCAGCGGCGAACTGCCCGCCGTCAATCCCGCCGCGCTCGAACAATACCTGCAGCGTTATCTCAACTTTTTCCCCGCGCAGTATTTCAAAGACCTGCGTTTAGGCCTGTACGAGCATTCCAGCGTGGCGCGCGACGGGTTGCGTACCCTACTGGAAGCCTTGGGCGCAAAAGTCACCTCGCTGGGACGCACCGAAGAATTCGTCCCCATTGATACCGAAGCCGTCACGGCGCTTGATATTCAAAAGGGCAAAGACTGGGCGACACAACACGCCTTCGATGCCATTCTCTCGACCGACGGCGACGGCGACAGGCCGCTGATTTCCGATGAAACCGGCGCATGGCTGCGCGGCGACATCGTCGGCTTGATCTGCGCACGCTATCTGGGGGCAAAGACAGTGGTCGTACCCGTCAGTTGCAACACCGCCATCGAGCTGTGCGGCGCATTTGCCAACGTCGCGCGCACCCGCATAGGCTCGCCCTACGTCATTGCCGGAATGCAGCAAGCCTTAGGTGTGGATGACGGTGTCGTCGGCTTCGAGGCCAACGGCGGCTTTCTGGTCGGCTCACGCTTTACGCATCAAGGCAAGCCTCTCGCCCCCCTGCCCACCCGCGATGCCGTCCTGCCCGCCTTGGCCGTGCTGGCAGCAGCGCGCGAAGCCAACGGAAAAGTATCTGATTTAATGAAAGATTTACCCAAACGCTACACCGCCAGCGACCGCTTGCAGGAATTCCCGGTCGCCGCCAGCCGCCAGTTGATACAGGAACTGGGCAACAATGCAGAGGCATTGCATCATTACTTGACGCCCGACCAAGGCCTGCCCACAGATTGCGACACCACCGACGGGCTGCGCATCACCTTCGACAACGGAGAAATCGTCCACCTGCGCCCCTCCGGCAACGCGCCCGAACTGCGCTGCTATTGCGAGGCGGCGACCGAACAACGCGCCATGCAATTAGTGCAGACTGTGCTGGCACGAATTGAAAATCAGGGCAACACGGATTGATTCGTCATCTCGACTTAAACCTAAAAACGGCGGCTGACCGCTTTGCCTTGTTTATAATTCAATGATTTTATTGCTGTTTTTTGAAAAAAATACGTTCGCCTATCAGGTGAGTTCGCTTTGATCCGGATTGCACAATTTGTGGGGCACATTGCGGCGTTGCAACTCCTTGGAATGGAACAACCATTCCGCGTCGTTGCGCCTTGCACTGCACCCCAAAAATCGCACACTCCAACCCGTCCAACTGCCGTTTCTAGGTTAAAGGGGGTGGCAGGCATCCAAACATCTGAAAGAGACGCGCAAGCATTCGCGCTGAACGGTCAGTTGTATACTGCCTTTTTATCCAAAGAGGAGAAATATCATGTTTCGAGATCGTAAGGATGCCGCGTACCAGTTAACGGAAGCACTCGAACAATATCGTGGACAACATCCGCTGGTGCTGGCGATTCCGCGTGGTGCAGTGCCGATGGCCAGAATTATTGCCAAAGCGCTGGAGGGTGAACTGGACGTGGTGCTGGTGCGCAAGCTGCGCGCCCCGGATAATCCGGAATTCGCCCTAGGCGCGGTGGATGAAACCGGTTGGACTTACCTCGCCGATTATGCGGGAAGGGTGGCGGGGAGTTCGCAATATATCGAGAACGAAAAAACCTTGCAGCTTGAAGTGATGCGCGCGCGGCGCGCCAGCTATACCCCGGTGCGGCCACCACACGACCCCGCAGGGCGCATCGTCATCGTGGTGGACGATGGACTGGCCACAGGTTCTACCATGATCGCCGCACTCCATGCACTGCGTGCCAGACATCCGCAAAAACTCGTCTGCGCCGTGCCGGTTGCACCGCCCGACACACTGAGAAAAGTATCGCCCTATGCCGATGAAGTGGTGTGTCTGGACGCGCCTGAGACGTTTTATGCGGTAGGTCAGTTCTACCAGTCCTTCCCGCAGGTGAGCGACGAGGAAGTGATCGCGCTGCTCAGGGAGTAGTCGTACTCGTTT
>PEUR01000025.1 GCA_002780675.1 Gallionellales bacterium CG03_land_8_20_14_0_80_55_15
TGACGGGGATTGAGTTGCGCCGCCGCCCAATTGGAGGTGGTGACATGTTTCGATTTGTGAAATTTTTGCTTGAGGACGAGCGCCACCGCCGCCCTGACCCCGGTGGAGGCTCCGTAGCCTTGCTTGCGAAAAACCGTGTTCATATCCACAACGGCGGCAAGCGTCACCCCCAGCCTCCGCCGGATATGCGCGTGATCGGATTGCAGGCCGAAGCCGACTTTGAGGACGGCGGCTGATTGCAATAGCTCGACCAAATAGGGCAGACAGTCGGGGCGACTGAGCTGATAGATAAACGCCCGGTCATGCAGCGCAAATTGCACGATGTGCGGTCCCTCGCTTGCTTCTCCCTTGTTAAAGGTCGGCCTGGATTCAGTGTCGAAACCGGCGATGCCCGCCGCGAAAATTGCGGCGCTGGCCGAGGCCAATTCCTGCTGGCCACAAGGCATGAAAATATGTTGTAAATCAAGTGCTTGAAAAGGTTGCAGGAGCGCACTCTCGGCCTTGCTGGGCGCGACTTTACGCATTGCTCACGCCTTAGCCTGTTTGAGCGCCAGCGCGTGCTGATACAACTCGCTGCGGTTTGCGCCGCTGATTTTGGCGGCGAGTTGCACGGCTTGCTTGAGCGGCAACTCTTCCAGCAATAAGGCCAGCGTGTGCAGCGTTTCTACCGAAAACCCCGCTGTTGGCAAGGCACCGGACACCAGCACGACGAATTCGCCGCGCTGCTGGTTGGCATCGGATGCCAGCCAGCTTCCCGCCTCGGATAAGGGGCAGGCATGGATAGTCTCGAACAGCTTGGTGACTTCGCGCGCCAGCACGATTTGCCGTTCGCCATCCAGCACGGCGGCAAGGTCAGCGACACATTCGACGATGCGGTGCGGGGCTTCGTAAAACACCAGCGTGTAGGGATGCCCCAGCAAGCCTTGCAAGGCGGTGCGCCGCGCGGCGGATTTGTTGGGCAAAAAACCGTAAAAAAGAAAGTGCGGCGCGGCCAGCCCTGATGCCGACAAGGCGGCTACCGCAGCAGAAGCCCCCGGTATCGGGATGACGCGCAACCCTGATGCCAGCACCGCCTGCACCAGCAATGCGCCGGGGTCGCTCACGGCGGGCGTGCCCGCATCGCTGACGAAAGCCACGCTCAGGCCCGATTGAATGGAGGCCACCAGCTTTTCTGCCGCGCCGCGCTCGTTGTGCTGATGCACCGCGATCAGTTGTTTGGCGTGGATGCTGTGGTGCTTGAGCAAATGAGAGGTGTTGCGGGTGTCCTCTGCCGCAACGATGTCAGCCCCCGCCAGCACGTCCAGCGCGCGCAGGGTGATGTCGCGTAAATTTCCTATCGGGGTGGCAACTACATATAATGCGGCTTCCAATTTTTGCGGGTGTTCGATATGCAACGTGTACTCCTTATACTTTCGACTTTGTTCGCACTATACGCCTGTGCCCCCGCGCAAGTGCACCAGCGACCCGCACACAAGTCCAGCGTGGTACGCCCGGCAGCGCCTGTCGCCAAAACGGTGATTCCCGCGCCCGTTACCGCCAGCATCAAAGCCCCTGCCCTAGTCAGCGTGATGCCGGTCATAGACCAGCCAGCCCTGGTCCTGGATAACGCGCCACATATCGCGCTGTTGTTGCCCTTGCAATCGGAGTCTTTTGGCGTGGCGGCGAATTCGGTTCAACAGGGGTTTATGGCGGCAGCCAGTCTTGACCCGCAGTCGCTGCCGGTACGCGTCTATAGCAATTTTGCTGAAAATAACAGCGTCGCCGCCGTTTATCGTGAGGCGCTGGCCAACGGCGCGCGCGCCGTGGTCGGACCGCTGACCCGCAACGGGGTCAAGGCATTGGCGGAAGTAAACAACTTTCCCGTGCCGACCCTGAGCCTGAACATTCTGGAAATGCCCCCAGCTCACAACCTGTATTTTTTCGGCATGGCGATTGATGCGGAGGCGCGGCAAGTGGCGCAACTGGCCAGACAACAGGGCTTGCAACAAGCCATCGTCATCTCGGCCAACGAATCGCTTGCCCGTCGCTTGCAATTCGCTTTTGAAGAACAATGGATAGCTTCGGGCGGCTCGATTGTTCGAGAAATTGATTTCAACGGCGACCCGGCAGTTTTCGCCGATCTCGTTGCCACGCCGGACAACATGGTTTTTTTCGCAACCAGTGTCGAAAAAACACAGCAAATACACCCCTTCCTGCCAAAGGAACTGGCGGCATATGCCACCTCGCAAATCTTTGTGGGCAATGACCAGAAGCTGATCAACTATGAGCTGGACGGCATCCATTTTATTGATATGCCTTGGCTGTTACAGCCAGAACAACCGGCCATGCTGGCCTATCCCCGCGCCAATCCGCCGCTCTCGACAGACAACGAACGCCTGTACGCGCTGGGTCTGGATGCCTATGGGTTGACGCAACTGCTGCTTGCCGAGCAATGGTCGGCACTGCCTTTGGACGGCGCGACCGGACACCTCCATCTCGATCATTCCGTGTTCCGGCGCGAGGCGCTTCCGGCAGTCTTCATGCAAGGCCACGCGCAAACGGCGGACGCACCCGTGACCGCTACCGAGCCGATGTTCCCCGTCCAGACCATTGCCCCCTCCGCCGTGCCGGAAACGACTGATTCAACCATACCGCAATGATCAGTCGCGGCGCACAGGCCGAACGATGGGCTGCGGAATATCTGCTGCATCAGGGTTTGAAAGCCGTCACACAAAACTACCGCAGCCGCTTTGGCGAGATTGATTTGATCATGCAGGACGGCAGCGCGCTGGTTTTTGTCGAAGTCCGGCTGCGCAGCAATGCCGATTTCGGGGGTGCTGCGGCCAGCATAGATCACCACAAACAGCAACGTTTGATTCGCACCGCACAACAATATCTCGCCAACCTGCCGCGCACCCCGCCGTGCCGCTTCGATGTGGTGCTGATGGATGATGTCGAGGGGCGCAATGCAGAATGGCTCAAAAATGCGTTCGGTGCCTGATTCGGTTAATCCTAGAAACAGCATTTGAAGCTGAGGTGGGTACGAATTTATTCGTACATACAGAGAGTTATGTGCGAATAAATTCGCACCCACGCACTTGATTTAACTTCATGAAATTATTGGTTAACTTTAGTTAACTGCCGGATTTAGGTTAATATTCGCGCCTACCGCTTTGACTGCGAACCTCCTAAAATCCATTTTTCGGGATGAAGCGCAAACAGCCGCGCAGCGAATGACGAGACATATCATAGTGATAGACGCACCCGCAAGGGGTAGGCCGTGCGGTTTCTGTGGCATGCGCTACGACCGCTACGCACAATGAACACGCGACACCACGATTTATTGAAATAATGGATTTTATGGACATCAACAAACGCATCATCAAGCATTTCACCGACAGCGCCGAACTCAAGCTCAAGGTAAAAGACACGCTCGCCCCCCCTATCGCCTCTGCCGCGCAGTTGTTTTTTGACTGC
>PEUR01000019.1 GCA_002780675.1 Gallionellales bacterium CG03_land_8_20_14_0_80_55_15
AACATGCCGTCCTCGGTCGGCGACTGGTACGGGCCGTGTTCTTCGATGCCGCGCTGGTACAAGGACTTTCGCCCCTGCTGCATGCGCTTGCAGATGATGTCGTCTTCGACGGCGGTTTCGTTGTAAGCCTTCTGTTCAGACGCTACATATTCGCGCTCGAACAGCACGATGTCTTCCAGATAATAGAATTCGACGATGTTGGTGCAGGCATCACAACCGCGTGGTATCAGCGTGCTGATGACCAGTGTGCCGGGATACCATTCGACCATGATGTTGGGGTAGTAGGTCAGCCAGATTGCGCCGTATTTGGGCAGCTTGCCGCCGTGATAGCGCAGCACTTGCTCCTGCCAGTCGCCGTAAGCCGCGCTGCCAACTTTCTTCAGCGCATTCTTGATGCCGACAGTCTGCACGCTGTATTGCTCGCCGAATTCCCATTTGAGGTCATCGCAGTCCACAAAATTACCCAGCCCGGGATGGAATGGCACGACGTGGTAATCCTCCAGATAGACTTCGATAAAAGTCTTCCAGTTGAAGGCGTATTCGTCCACTTGCACACGTTCCAGCATATATCCAGAAAAATCAAGGTCTTGCATCACGCCAACATTAGCCAAATCCTTCGCGATGTCGCGTTCTCCCGAGAACAACATGCCATTCCAGTTTTGCAAGGGCGATTTATTGAGGTGCAGACAAGGGTTTTCCGGGAAATGCGGCGCGCCCAGCAATGCCCCGTCCGTTTTATAAGTCCAGCGATGCAGCGGGCAGACGATGTGCTGCGCGTTGCCGCGCCCTTGCAACATGGTGGCCTGGCGGTGGCGGCAAATGTTGGACAGCAGTTCCACGCCGTTCGGGTTGCGCACCAGCATTTGCGCCTCGTCGCGCAGCACCTGATAATCGCCCAGACTGGGTACCATCAATTCGTGGCCGACATAGTTCGGCCCTTGTTCAAACAGCACGCGCTGCTCCAGCGCCAGTATTTTTGGATCAAAGTACCAGTCGAGAGGCGGTTGGACTTGGCTTGGGGTGAGTTGCTTTGTGGCGGCGAGACTGGACATGCCCACGTTATCCTTACAAATTGCGTTACGGGAAAGGGCGCGATTTTCCCTTAAATAGGGGGGGAGGGCAACAAAAATTGGCTCATATAGGGTGCGTTGGGTAAAATGGCCGCCTTATCCCATGCAGAAGCAATGAAATGTCTGGCAAATCCAACAAACCACAGGGCTACGAGTCGGCAATGGCCGAGCTTGAGCAAATCGTCGCGGATATGGAGGCGGGTCGGCTGTCGCTGGAAGACTCGCTGGTCGCTTATAAACGCGGTGCGGAGTTGCTGGCATTCTGTCGTTCGCGCCTCGAAGAGGCGCAGCAACAGGTACGTGTGCTGGAAGACGGCGTACTGAAAGAATTGTCCCTCGGAGATAATCTGTGATGCGCGCTGATTTTGCGAGTTGGTCGTCAGCCCACCAGGCGCGCTTTGAGGAGGTGTTGAGCGGGTTGCTGCCACAAGCCGGGGTGGCACCGCAGCGGCTGCATCAGGCGATGCGCTATGCTGTGCTGGATGGCGGCAAACGGGTGCGTCCCCTGTTGGCCTTCGCGGCGGGCGAGCTGGTCGGCGCGGAAGAAAGCCGCGTCAATATCGCGGCGGCGGCGGTCGAAGTCATTCACGCGTATTCACTGGTACACGACGATATGCCCTGCATGGACAACGATGTGTTGCGCCGGGGCAAGCCGACTTGCCATGTCCAATACGACGAGGCGACCGCGCTGCTGGTGGGCGACAGTCTGCTGACGCTGGCGTTTCAGTGGTTGGGCGAACATCGTTTGAATGACGATGCGGCGCAACAACTGGAGATGGTCAAATTGCTGGCGGTGGCTGCCGGTTCGCGCGGCATGGCGGGCGGACAGGCGATTGATCTGGCCAGCGTAGGCCGGACGCTCTCGCTGCCGGAGCTGGAAAACATGCACATTCACAAGACCGGCGCGCTGATTCGTGCCGCGATCCTGCTGGGCGCGCGCTGTGGTTCAGATACCAGGCGCGGCGCGGTCACGGCAGCACAACTGGATAAACTCGATCATTACGGCAAGTGTGTCGGGCTTGCGTTTCAGGTGGTGGACGATGTGCTTGATTTTGCAGCGGATACTGCCACGCTGGGCAAGACGGCAGGCAAGGATGCCGATAACGACAAGCCGACTTACGTCACGCTGTTGGGCGTAGAGGCCGCGCGCGACATGGCGCAGCATCTGCACGGTGAAGCTATCGCCGCGTTGGCGGAATTCGGCGACGCGGCGCAACGCTTGCGCGAGCTGGCCGATTTTATTGTGTTGCGAAAGTTCTAATGTATTCATTGCTCAATACCATCAACTCGCCCGCCGACCTGCGCCGTTTGGGGCGCGAGCAGTTGCCGGAACTGGCGCGGGAATTGCGTGAATTTCTGGTCGAATCGGTCAGTAAAACAGGCGGGCATCTGTCTTCCAATCTGGGCACGGTGGAACTGACTATCGCCCTGCATTACCTGTACGACACGCCGGAAGACCGGCTGGTATGGGATGTGGGACACCAGACTTACGCGCACAAAATTCTCACCGGACGGCGCGAAGCGATGCGTACCTTGCGCATGGCGGGCGGCATTGCCGGGTTTCCCAGGCGCGACGAAAGCCCTTTTGACACCTTCGGTACCGGGCATTCCAGCACGTCTATTTCGGCGGCTTTGGGCATGGCGGTGGCGGCAAAATTATCGGGTTCGACGCGGCGCTCGGTGGCGATTATCGGCGATGGCGCGTTGACCGGCGGCATGGCGTTCGAGGCGCTCAACAACGCGGGGGCGATGGATGCCAATCTGCTGGTGATCCTCAACGACAACGATATGTCTATCTCGCGCCCGGTCGGCGCGCTCAACAATTATCTGGCCAAGTTGATGTCGGGACGTTTTTATGCGGCGATGCGGCGCAGCAGCGAGAAGGTGCTGAAGGGGATGCCGCCGATGCTGGAATTCGCCAAGCGCGCCGAAGAACACGTCAAGGGCATGGTCACGCCCAGCACGATGTTCGAGGAA
>PEUR01000121.1:0-2781 GCA_002780675.1 Gallionellales bacterium CG03_land_8_20_14_0_80_55_15
TGATTTTTGCAACCTTTCCGCTGGGGCTTTACCTGGCCGATTTAAAGTTTTCGCCGACCAAGTTGCAGCTTGTCAGCTATCACAAGTGGATCGGTATCACCTTGTTGCTGCTGGTCGTGTTGCGCCTGTTTTGGCGGCTCACGCACACGCCGCCCGCTTTGCCCGACGCACTGCCGCGCTGGCAAAAAACCGCGAGCGGTGCAGTGCATCACGGTTTGTATCTGCTGCTGGTTGCCGTGCCGCTGTCCGGTTGGTTGATGAGTTCGGCCAAAGGCATTCAGACGGTTTGGTTCGGCCTTTTGCCGTTACCGGATTTATTGAACAAAAATAAGGAGTTGGGTGATTTTTTGGGCTATGTACACGAGAGTTTGAATGACCTGCTGCTATTGCTGGTGGCGGTTCACATCGCCGCCGCACTCAAACATCGTTTTATAGACCACGATGAAATTTTGTCCCGCATGTTACCTGCGAGGAAACAGCTATGAAATGGACATCCACCATGCTGGTTTTGGGCCTGATGCTGTGTAGCCATACCCAAGCCATTGAATACAATCAGGTTCAGGTGAATCAAAGCGCGCTGACCTTCGGCTACAAGCAAATGGGCGTGGCGATGGACGGCAGCTTCAAACAGTTTACGGCGCAAGTTCGTTTCGATCCTGCCAGGTTGGCGAACGCGCAGGCGCGCATTGAGGTGACGCTGGACAGCATAGATACGGGCTTAAAGGATGCCGATGAGGAAGTCGCGGGAAAGCTCTGGTTCAACACCAGGGTTTATCCGCTTGCCAGCTTTTTTTCCACCGGCATCAGGCCGCTGGGTGGCGGTCGCTATCAGGCAACCGGTAAACTGACCATCAAGGGGCGGACGCTGGAAGTTACTACCCCCGTCACTTTTCAGGGCGCTGGCAATCGCGGCGTATTGGATGGCAACTTTACCCTCCAGCGCACCGCCTACGCGATAGGCGAGGGTGAATGGCGCGATCTCGGCACGGTCGCCGACGATGTTCAGATCAAGTTCCACCTCGTAGTTTTTGCAGCACCCGCAGTCGCTCCAACTTCTTCAAACCTACCACCAAGGAAAAAACCATGAAAAAGCTCATCGCATTGACCCTCGCCGCCTCGTTCTCTTCCATCGCTTTCGCAGCGCCGGAAACCTACATTCTCGATACCCACCACACCAAGCCGCGCTTTGAATATAACCATATGGGCTTTTCTACCCAGGTGAGCCGTTTTGATACGGTCACCGGAAAAATCACCCTTGACCGCGCCGCACACACGGGTTCGGTGGAGGTCAGCATTGATGCCACTTCGGTTAACACCGGCTACCCCTTGTTTAACGGGCATATTCAAGGGGAAGATTTCTTCGACACGGCAAAATATCCGACCCTCACTTACCAGTCCAGCAAACTGAAGTTCGAGGGTGATAAGTTGGTCGGCGTAGAGGGCAATCTGACGATAAAAGGCATCACTCGGCCTGTCACGCTAAACGTCACCTCGTTTATGTGTATGCCTCACCCCATGCTTAAAAAGGATGCCTGCGGCGCAAATGCCACCGCGCAGATCAAGCGTTCAGATTTCAATATGGGCAAATACGCGCCGCTGGTGAGCGACGAAGTCACCTTGTCCATCCCGGTTGAATCGCTGAAGCAATAAGTATTTGTTATTTAACGATTTTTAAAAATCTTCCCCTCGCGCAGCAGGGGGCTATATTTTCAGGAGCATCAAATGACTACGACTCTATTCACCCCGCTTGCCCTTGGCAAGTTGCCACTCAAAAACCGCATCGTCATGGCACCGATGACGCGCTCCCGCGCCACCGGCAATGTGCCGAATGAGTTAATGGAAAAATATTATCGCCTGCGTGCCACTGCCGGACTGATTATCACCGAAGGCACTTCGCCCTCGCCGAATGGCTTGGGCTACGCACGCATTCCCGGCCTGTTTTCGGATGCCCAAGTGCAAGGCTGGCGGCGCGTAACGGAGGGCGTGCATCAGGCGTGTGGCAAAATTTTCGTGCAACTGATGCACACCGGACGCGTCTGCCATCCCGCCAACATGCAGCCCGGCACGAAAATCATTGCCCCTTCGGCGCTGGCCGCACCCGGCGAGATGTGGACGGACAGCGCGGGGATGCAACCTTTCCCCGTGCCCGCCGCGATGACGGAGGCAGACATCGCAGAGGCCATCGCCGAATATGCAGCAGCGGCGAAACTCGCCATCGCGGCGGGCTTCGACGGCGTGGAGCTGCACGGTGCGAACGGCTATCTGATAGACCAGTTTCTCAATACCGCCACCAACCAGCGTAACGACCGCTGGGGCGGCAGCGTCGAGAACCGCATCCGTTTCGCCGTGGAAGTCGCCAAGGCATCCGCCGCCGCCATCGGCGCAGAACACATCGGAATGCGTGTCTCGCCTTACGGCGTGTTTAACGGCGCAGCACCCGATGCTGAAATGGACGCACTGTACGAGCGTCTGATGGTCGAACTGAACAGCGTCGGTTTGGTGTATATCCATATCGTGGATCACAGTGCGATGGGTGCGCCCGAAGTCAGCGCTGTGTTGAAGGCAAAAATACGCGCCACCTTCAAGGGTCGTTACATCCTGTCCGGCGGCTACGACGCGGCGCGGGCGAATGCCGACCTGGATGCCGGGCGCGGCGATCTGGTGGCGTTCGGTCGCCCGTTCATCGCAAACCCTGATCTGGTAGAAAAATTGCGCAACGGCAGCGAATTGACCTCCCCCGATTTTGCGACTTTCTACACACCCGGCGAGCAGGGCTACACG
>PEUR01000121.1:2810-3089 GCA_002780675.1 Gallionellales bacterium CG03_land_8_20_14_0_80_55_15
TGAACAGACGGGGTCGGTCAGGCCTTTACTGTATAGTTTTTTTGTCGCGATGGGGTATGCGGTGGGTGCATTAAAAAGGTTTTAGTGCTTTCAATATAAAGTAAAGGCCTGACCCCTCATGCCCTTATGACCCCTCATGCCCTGACGGAAGGCAAGAAGGAAAGAAAAAAGACCTGCATTTCTGCAAGTCTTTGATTTTATTTGGTGGAGGTGAGCGGGATCGAACCGCTGGCCTTCTGATTGCGAACCAGACGCTCTCCCAACTGAGCTACACCCCCA
>PEUR01000101.1 GCA_002780675.1 Gallionellales bacterium CG03_land_8_20_14_0_80_55_15
GCCGTGGGCATCGTCCACATAGAGCCAGGCATCGTATTGTTCGCACAGTGCCAGCAATTCCGGCAAGGGCGCAGCGTCGCCGTCCATGCTGAACACCGCATCGGTGCAAACCAGTTTGCGCCCGGTATGCGTCTCGGCCAGCAAAGCCGCCAGTTGCACGAGGTCGTTATGGCGATAGCGTTTGACATGGGCGCGCGACAAGCGCATCGCGTCATTCAGCGAGGCGTGGTTGAGCTTGTCGGCAAACACCGTGTCGCCTCGCCCTGTCAGCGCCTGTATCACGCCCAGATTCGCCATATAGCCGGTGGAAAACAGCAGCGCGGCGGGCTTGCCGACGAAGGCCGCCAGCTCGTCTTCGAGCTGTTGGTGCGGTGAAAAATGCCCGTTCACCAGATGCGCCGAACCCGCGCCTGCGCCCCACTGCCGAGCGCCTTCCTGCAACGCAGCTATCAGTCGCGGATGGTTCGCCAGCCCCAGATAATCGTTGCTGCAAAAAGAAAGGTACGGCTTGCCCTCGACCACGATATGCGGCTGTTGTGGACGCTCCAGCGTGCGCCGCTGACGCAACAAGCCCGCTGCTGCACGCTCGTCGAGTTCAAGTTGAAGTTGGGAAAATGGCATTAAGGGATAGGAAAGGCGGTGTGCCGCAACCCAACATTTTTGTCAGTGTTGCTCGGCGAACGGGTACATGCCCAACTTGTCCAGCAAGGCGCGGTCGCGCTCGACTTCGGGGTTGCCGGTGGTGAGCAGTTGTTCGCCGTAGAAAATCGAGTTCGCGCCCGCCAGAAAGCATAGCGCCTGCACCGCATCGGACATCTGTTGTCGTCCAGCGGAAAGCCGCACCCGCGCGGTCGGCATGGTGATACGCGCGACGGCAATGGTGCGCACGAAATCCAGCGGATCGAGGTCGGCGGCATCCGCCAGCGGCGTGCCTTCGACCTTGACCAGATTGTTGATCGGCACACTCTCAGGATATGGGTTCATGTTCGCCAGTTGCGCGACCAGCCCCGCGCGTTGCGTCAAATTTTCGCCCATGCCGACGATACCGCCGCTGCAAACGTGCATCCCGGCACGGCGCACCCGCGCCAAAGTGTCCAGTCTGTCCTGATAATCGCGGGTGCTGATGATGTCGCCGTAAAACTCCGGCGAAGTGTCCAGATTGTGGTTGTAATAATCCAGCCCGGCCTGTTTCAGTTGCTCGGTCTGTTGGTCGTTCAACATCCCCAGCGTGGCACAGGTTTCCATGCCTAGCCCGCGCACCGCACGAACCATCTCGACCACGCTCGACATATCTTCTTCACTCGGTTCGCGCCACGCCGCCCCCATGCAGAAACGATCCGCTCCCGCCTGTTGTGCGGCTTTTGCCGCCGCGATCACCGCATCCAGCGCCAGCATCTTGCGGTCTTCCACGCCCGTTGAATGAAACGCCGATTGCGGGCAATAGCCGCAATCCTCGGAACAACCGCCCGTCTTGATGGACAACAAAGTAGAGAGTTGTACCTGGTTCGGGTCGAAATGTTCGCGGTGGACCTGTTGCGCGCGGTACAGCAAATCGGCGAACGGCAGCTCGAACAAGGCTTCCACCTCCCCGACGCTCCAGCGTTGCGGGGTCGGGTCGCGTTTGACGGGCTGATGAAATTTGATGGTTTGGCTGTTCATGTCGGATTTATCAGTAGAATGCGAATTGCCGTGCATCATCATGGAAAGGATGACACCTTGTCAATTTTCAACCGCGCCAAACTGAACATCTGCGCAAAAATCAGGCGGATTTTACCCGCGCAACCCTGTGTGCTGTGCGGCAGCATGAGCCATCACGGGTTATGGTGCGAAGCTTGCGACGTGGCCATGCCCTATCACGACATGCCGCATTGCCCGCTCTGCGCGCTACCGACAACGCGGGGCGAAATCTGCGGCCATTGCCTGAAAAAACCGCCCTTGTTTAATCGCACCGTCGCGGCTTTCAGCTACCGTTTCCCCCTGGATCGGTTGATCTGGGCGATGAAATACAACGAACAACTCGCCCTGGCACAGATATTCGCCTCCAGACTGGCAGAGCGCATAGACCGCTCCAGCCTGCCCGATTACCTGGTTCCCATGCCGCTACATCCTGCCAAACTGCGCCGACGCGGCTTCAATCAGGCGCTGCTGGTCGCCGCAAGGTTGTCCGATTTACTCCATATCCCGTTGCTCACTCACGCCTGCCACCGGCTGCGCGACACGCCATCGCAAACCTCACTGCCCTGGAAGGAACGCAACAAAAATGTGCGCGGCGCTTTTCAGTGCGACCCGAACTTAACCCAGGATTTAACCGGCAAACACGTAGCGCTGGTAGATGACGTGCTGACCACGGGTGCCAGCCTCGGCGCACTCGCCGCAGCGGTCAGGCAATGCGGCGCGACCGACATCAGCGCATGGGTGGTGGCGAGGACTTTACCGCACGACCCGTCTCACCCTGCGTAAATTGCCTGGACGCATTGTTTCGGCGCAGGCGATAATCCAAAACTCATGGCCGATGGCTTGACCGCTAAAGCAAGCGGCTATTAAACAGGACCAACAGATGTTTCATATCATCCTTTTTGAACCCGAAATCCCGCCCAACACCGGCAATATCATCCGCCTGTGCGCCAACACTGGTTGCCAGTTGCACCTGATCAAACCGCTGGGCTTCACGCTGGAAGACAAGCAGCTCAAACGTGCGGGGCTGGATTATCACGAATATGCCACGCTGCGCGTTTACGACAAGCTGGCGGATTGCCTGTCGGCGTTTGATCCGGCGCGGGTGTTTGCGCTCACTACCAAAGGTTCGCAGCCTTTCCACGAAGCCCGTTATCAGGCGGGCGATGCGTTCCTGTTCGGTCCTGAGAGTCGCGGCCTGCCCATGGAAATACTCAATGAATTCAAGCAAGAACAACGCGTGCGG
>PEUR01000191.1:0-486 GCA_002780675.1 Gallionellales bacterium CG03_land_8_20_14_0_80_55_15
CGCAAGCTGATGTCAAATCGGCACAGCGCGCAGTTTCCGTGTTTTCCGGCGAACTGTCAAATACAGAAATCCCCCTCCGCTGCGCTCCTCCCCCTTTTTCAAAGACTATGTCGTCGTTAACGGTTGTTATGCATCATAAATGACCGCTCATCACGATTACATCCCCCATCCCCACCCCAACCCTCCCCTTGAAGGGGAGGGAGTAGATTCCTCACCCTTCAAGGGGAGAGCGTTAGCGAGGGGGCAATGAGAGGGGAAACGGGCGTGGTGAATTTCATTATTCAGGGTGGCCTCTGCCATGCCCGTTAGGGGATGCCCGAACTGACCTTGGGAAACACTGATTTATTCGTCATTCCGGCGAAAGACCGAATGCAGTGCTTTGATTATAAAGAATTTTTTATTTTACAAGAACGACAAAATCGGATAACTCAGCATCTCCCTAGAATGCCCCCATGCTCGACTCCCCCCTTTGTAAAAGGAGGGGCG
>PEUR01000191.1:520-3030 GCA_002780675.1 Gallionellales bacterium CG03_land_8_20_14_0_80_55_15
CGTTCAGTTTGTCCAGCAAATCGCGGATTTTCATCGGGTCGTCGGCGCGCAGGATTTTCTGCGTCAGTGCGGTAATTTCCGGCAGACTGGTGGAAAGGACACGCTGTTTGATGGTCGGCACCTGGGCGGAGAACATCGAGAATTGGCGCAAGCCCATGCCGAGGAATAATCGGGTATAGGCGACCTCGCCGGCCATTTCGCCGCATACCGACACGGGCACATCGAGTTTATTGCAGGTGCCGATGACGTGTGCCAGCAGTTGTAAAACAGCGGGGTGCAGCGGGTCATAGAGATGTGCCACATCTTCGTCGGTACGATCTATCGCCAGGGTGTACTGAATCAAATCGTTGGTGCCGATGGACAGAAAATCGAGCTGTTTGGCAAACACGCTCAACGCCAGCGCAGCGGCGGGCACTTCGATCATCCCACCGATCTTGACCTCTTTATTGTAGGGGATGCCTTCATCATCCAGGCTTTGTCGGGTTGCGGCGATAAACTGCAAGGTCTGGTTGAGTTCCGCCGCGCAGGACAGCATCGGTATCAGAATTTTGATGTTGCCGTAATGCGTGGCGCGCAACAGGGCGCGCAACTGGGTGCGGAACAACTGCGGCTCGGCCAGACACAGCCGTATCGCGCGCAAGCCCAACGCCGGGTTGTTGGCGACCCGCTCGACACCCTTGATTTGTTTATCCGCGCCCAGATCGAAGGTGCGGATCGTGACAGGCTGGTCTTTCATACCCTCGGCCACGGCGCGATAAGCCTCGAATTGCTCTTCCTCATCCGGCAATTCATCACGGTTTAGAAACAAAAATTCGCTACGAAACAGACCGATGCCGGTCGCGCCATTTTCTTTTACCTCGGCAATATCCGCCGGCTTTTCGATGTTGGCATGTAGTTCGACAACCGCCCCGTCCAGCGTGTTGGCGCGCGCGCCGCGCAGCCTTTTCAGCTTCTTGCGCTCCAGCTCCCATTCGCTTTGCAGCAGCTTGTATTCGGCGAGAATGGCCTTGTCTGGATTGACCAGCATCACGCCCTGCTCGCCGTCCAGGATCAGCAGGTCGTCTTCGCGGATCAGCTCACGCGCATGATGCAGGCCGACCACGCACGGCGTATTCAGGCTGCGGGCGACAATCGCCGTGTGCGAGGTCGCACTGCCGACATCGGTGACGAATGCGGCATATTGCTGGGGCTTGAACTGGATCAGATCGGCGGGACTCAAATCATGCGCCACCAGGATCGTCTCAATGTCATGGCGCAGAGCGGTCGGCTGATGGCCGGGCTGGCCGTAAAGCTGGTTGAGCAGTCGCTCGGCAACCTGCTTGACATCGGCCTGCCGCTCGCGCAAGTAAGCGTCTTCAAACTCGTCGAATTGCGCCACCAGCGCGTCTGTCTGCACCTTGATCGCCCACTCGATATTGCAACGTTCGCGCTCCACCATCTCGCGCGGCCCGATGCTGAGCAGCGGGTCGTCCAGAATCATCTGGTGCAATTCCAGGAAAGCATCGAATTCTGCCGCCGCATAACTAGGCCGATTGCTGCGTAAACTGGCAAACTCGTTGCGCGTAGCTTGCAGGGCAGCATCAAAACGCGCGATCTCTTCACCGAGAAACTGCTTGGGCAACACATAATGCGCAACTTCCAGCGAAGTGTGCGAGATGAGATGTGCGTAGCCGATTGCAATCCCGCTGGATACGGCTATGCCATGTAGCGAGAAACTCATTCACTTTCCCCGAAACGGTCATTGATTAGTGCCAGCAATGCCTGCATCGCTTCGGCCTCGTCTGTGCCCATCGTTTCGATGACGATGGTCGTCCCCTTGGCGGCAGCCAGCATCATCACCCCCATGATGCTCTTGGCGTTGACACGGCGATTGTTGCGCGACAGCATCACTTCGCACTTAAAACTGCCGGCGAGCTGGGTGAGTTTGGCCGAGGCGCGTGCGTGCAGGCCGAGTTTGTTAATGATAAGTGCGTCTTGTTGCATGTTAATGCTCCATATGTACGATACAGTCGCGCCCGCCTTCGACCGCGAGATTAGCCAATTCAGACAAGGTTTGACCGGACGAGCAAATCACGCGCAACAGCATCGGCAGATTCACCCCGGCCACCCCTTCAACGCGCTCTGCATGGCAAAGTTGCCGCCCGATATTGCTGGGGGTCGCGCCGAATACATCGGCCAAAATCAGCACGCCGCTACCGTTATCGAGTTCCTTGATCAGCTCCTCGCCTTCGGCCAGCTTGTGCTGCGGGTCGTCCTTGGCCAGCACCGACAACACTTTCAGATTTTTGGGGACTGCGCCCAGCACATGGGCGACGCAATCCGCCAAACTAGCGCCCAGCGTATTGTGTGTTACCAACAGGATTCCGACCAATTCCATCTCCTCTTTAGCCAAGGCAAGACCGGCTATGTTAAACGCGAACAGGGCTACGCCCCACCTGCTACTCCACCTGAAGCCGTAATTTTTTGTCGCTGAATTCTAGTCTTTTCTGCATGGTGCGGGTGAGATGAAT
>PEUR01000158.1 GCA_002780675.1 Gallionellales bacterium CG03_land_8_20_14_0_80_55_15
AAATGCTGGATGAGGTGGTATCCGCGCTTGATGAAATGGTGGGCAATATCTGTAATAAGCAGATACCGCAGCCGCGCGACGAGCTGGTTCGGCGGGTATTGGAGGACAAAGAAACCGTCATTGGCGAGTCCGAACAGACCTCGCTAGTCGCTGAATCGGCGGCGATGATCGCAGAACCCTCTACGGCATTGCCTGAAGTGCTGGAAGTGCCTGTAGAAAATGCTGTTGCGGCTGAAGCGGTGACCGCAACCGAGCAACCCATACCTGTTGAAGCACAGCCCGTCACGCCAGTCGCGAAAGAGCAAAAAGCGATTTTGCGCGATGACGTGGATATGCAGTTGTTGCCAGTGTTCCTGGAAGAAGTCGACGAATTGGGTCCCAAGACGGGCAGTTGCTTGCGGATTTTGCGCGCAACGCCACTCGACGAGCCGTCCTTGCAATTATTGAAACGACTGCTGCATACCCTCAAGGGGAGTGCGCGGATGACAGGCGCGATGCGTATCGGTGATATTGCACACAGTATGGAAGGCCGCTTGTTGGCGGGCGTGCAAGCAGGAGAGGTGGCAATTTGGGATGCGTTGGAAGTTGATTTTGACCGCATTAACGTGCTGCTGGACGAATTGCGTACGGGTGTCGTTCAAGTGGAAGCGCCCACAGAGGCGGAGCACGATGTCGAGCTTGCCCCGGTGTCGTCGGATAGAAGAACCGCGCCGCGTGTGCTGCATGTCGGGGCGGAACGCGCGCTGCTGGGCAGCGTGTTGCGGGTACGTTCGGAGATAGTTGATCGTCTGGTTAATCAGGCAGGCGAGATTAGCGTGGCACGGTCGCGTATGGAAGCCGAGATGCGTGCCTTCAAGGAAGGTTTGATGGAGTTGTCGGGCAGCGTGACGCGCTTGCGCAAGCAGTTGCGCGAGGTGGAAATTCAGGCCGAGAGCCAGATACAGGCGCGTATTTCGTTGGCTAACGAGAGTAACGAGCAATTCGATCCGCTGGAATTCGACCGCTTTACGCGCTTGCAGGAATTGACGCGCTTCATGAATGAAAGCGTACACGATGTGCAAACGGTGCAGCATTCACTGTTGAAAAACATTGATGAAACTTCATCGGCAATGTTGGCACAGGCGCGCTTGAACCGTGATTTGCAGGAAAATCTGATGCATGTACGCATGGTGCCGTTTGGCAGCATGAGCGAACGTCTGTACCGTATCGTGCGGCAAACCGCTAGGGATTTGAATAAACGCGCCAATCTGGAGCTAATCGGTACGGGCGTGGAGTTGGATCGTAGTGTGCTGGAAAGAATGGCGGCTCCGTTTGAGCATCTGTTGCGCAATGCGCTCGCGCACGGCCTGGAAGATGAGCAGTTGCGCATCAACAGTGGCAAGGATGCACTCGGCGAAATTCGTCTCAGCTTGCGCCAGGAAAGCAATGAGGTGGTATTCGAGTTCAGCGATGACGGCAGCGGGCTGGATTTCACCGCGCTGCGCGAGAAGGCTATCAGCAAAGGCTTGCTCGATGCATCGGACGATACCGTGAGCGACGACCAGTTGGCGCAGCTTATTTTTACTTCGGGTGTTTCAACGGCGCGTGCCGTAACGGAAGTATCCGGGCGCGGTATCGGCATGGATGTGGTGCGTAGCGAGATTGCTGCGCTGGGCGGGCGTATTGATGTCAGCTCGAGAGCAGGAAAGGGGACGAATTTCACGATTCATTTGCCGCTCACATTGGCTGTCACGCAGGTATTGATGATGCGTTCCGGCGAGACCCTTTATGCCGTCCCTTCCACCATGGTGGAGCAAGTGCGCCAGGTTAAACCAGCCGAGCTCGAAGCCGTCTATGCCGAGCGCAAGGTGGCGTGGCAGGACAAGATTTATCCCTTTCATTATTTGCCGGTTTTACTTGGCGACGAGGAGCGGATACCGGAAAGTCAGCCACATAATCCGTTGGTGCTGCTGCGCAGCGGCGAACAACGCATCGCCTTACATGTGGATGAATTGCTGGGTAACCAGGAAGCGGTCGTGAAGAACATCGGCCCGCAGTTGGCACACATGCCCGGTATTGCCGGTGCGACCGTGCTGGGCGATGGTTCGGTCGTACTGATCCTGAACCCGGTGCAGATGACACAGCGCATAGGCGCGACTGTGCGCAAGGCACAAAAAACCGTACCGGTAGCGTTGCGCGTTCAGCCGTTGGTCATGGTAGTGGATGACTCGCTGACCGTGCGCAAGATCACTACGCGTCTGTTGAGCCGTGCCGGATACCAGGTGGTGACAGCCAAGGATGGCGTGGATGCGCTGGAGCAACTGACTGAGATAATGCCGAGTGTCATGCTGCTGGACATTGAAATGCCGCGCATGGATGGCTTTGAACTGGCCAAACTCCTGCGGCGTGACGAAAAGACCAGGCAGCTGCCTATCATCATGATTACCTCGCGAACCGCCGACAAGCACCGCGACCACGCGTTGCAGCTGGGGGTTAATGCCTATATGGGCAAACCCTATCAGGAAGATGAGCTGCTTGAAAAAATTGCACAACTGCTGGTAAGCCAATCTGACAAGTAATCAGGTTGCCCTATTCTTGCTTTGGACGGGTGATATTTTTCATGTTTTCAAGGAGATGCAGATGGGGTTGTTCGATTGGTTCAAGGCGTTGTCCGGTGGTGATGAAAAATCCGCAGCAAGCGCATCCGCGAGCCTGACAGGCGCTATCAAGGAAGAAGCAGCGATAAAAGCTGGATTTTGTTGCCGCGATTGAAGCGCATCGGCAAGTGGAAAGACAGGCTGGCCGCATATGTGGATGGCACGTCCGGCGAAAAATTGGATCAAGGTGTCATTTGTCGTGACGACCAATGCACGTTGGGTAAATGGATTTATGGTGAGGGTCTCGCACAGACCGGCAACCTGCCGACGTTCCATCAAGTGAAAGCCAAACATGCCGAATTCCACGTGAATGCGGGGCAGGTGGTGGAGGCCGTCCAGTCAGGGCACCAAGATAACGCGCACAAGATGTTGCATGAAGGGAGTTTTGCGAAAAGTTCCAGAGATGTT
>PEUR01000125.1:0-3971 GCA_002780675.1 Gallionellales bacterium CG03_land_8_20_14_0_80_55_15
GACGATGGCCATCAGCACAAAAAACAGGATGATGATGGGGACAAAGGCGGCGACGGTCGCCACGCCGTTGAAGATGCCGTCCAGCAGCAAGCCGTGCACGAACGGCGGCAGTCCGCTCAGCAGTGGAACCAGTGCAGTTTCGCGCAACCAGGTCAGCAGGTCGGCGACCCCCGTTTGCAGCGGCAGCCCCAGTAGGAAGATGCCTTGAAACAGTAGGTACATGATGCCGAAAAAGATCGGCAGTCCCAGTAACGGGTGCAGCATCACGCGGTCGAGTTTTTCGGTGAGATTGACCGGCAGTTGCGCGGGGATTTGTACCGAGTGTTTCAGCACCTGCGCCATTTCGGCTTCGAGCTGTTCGTCTTGTTCCAACTGGCTGCGCACCTCGGCGGCCATGCCAGGCGTGGGGTAGCGCAGGGCGCGGGTGACGGCTTTGAGTGCTTCCTGATAGCCCGTGCCATATTTGCCGCTGAGCTGAAATATCGGCACATCCAGCAGCGTTGCCATTTTTTCGCTGTCTATGGTGATGCCGTATTTTTTGGCCTCGTCCGACATGTTGAGCAGCACCACGATGTTCAGGTTGAGTTGTTTGAGTTGCAGCAACAGGCTGATTTGGCGTTCGATCTGCGTGGCGTTGAGGATCACTAGCGCCAGGTCGGGTACGTTGTCGTGCAGGAAGTGACGCACCACCTGCTCGTCATCGGAAAACCCGTGCAGGTCGTAAATCCCAGGTAAATCAATTATTTGCACCATGTCCGCGCCGAGCAGGATTTTGCCGTTGAGCAGCTCCACGGTGATGCCCGGCCAATTGCCTACCCGTGCCGCGCCCCCCGTCATACGGTTGAACAAGGTTGATTTGCCGGTGTTGGGCATACCCAATAACGCGATGCGCTTCATGTTTTGCATACCTTTATTTTGGCGGCTTCGGCAAGGCGCAGCAGGATGTCTGTCGTGCCGATACGCACTTGCAGCGGACCCGAGAAGCTGGCTTTGCGTATCAATTCGATTTGGCGGCCACTACGAAAGCCCAGCGCGAGCAGACGTTGATGCAACGCTGCTTCGGCGTGAATCGTGACGATGGTGGCGCTGTCGCCAGCGCGGAGGGTATCGAGTGTGATGGCGGGCATGGGAGGTAGTGATTCAAAATTTGCCCCATTATTTCACAGCCATCCGGTTTTTGTCGCGTTAGCCATGTTCTGTTCGAGAAATGACGTTGTTTGAATCTCGCTTGAGTATCGCAAGCCCGCTTCCTTGGGTTAGAATGCGACCTTTGCTTTTGCTGGCCAGGAAAACGGGAATCAAGATGATTAAGGGCAGTATTGTTGCAATCGTTACACCCATGCATGAAGACGGCAGTCTGGATTTGGTCGCTTTTCGTGCTTTGATTGATTTTCACATCCTACAGGGTACGGATGCCATCGTGGTAGTCGGCACGACGGGTGAAGCGCCTACGGTAAATTTGGATGAGCACGAGTTACTGATTAGCACGGCGGTAAAACATGCGGCCAAGCGTATTCCCATCATTGCGGGGACGGGCGCAAATTCGACCCGGGAAGCCATTGAACTGGCTGCTTACTCGAAACGTGCGGGCGCGGATGCTTCGCTTACTGTTGTGCCCTATTACAATCGGCCCACGCAGGAAGGCATGTATCTGCACTTCAAGGCGATCGCTGAAGCGGTGGATATGCCGCATATCCTGTATAACGTGCCGGGGCGCACGGTAGCCGATATGAACAACGATACGGTGCTGCGCCTGGCGCAGATACCCAATATCGTGGGTATCAAGGATGCTACCGGTAACATAGAGCGCGGCACGGATTTGCTGCAACGCGTGCCCGATGACTTTGCCGTTTACAGCGGTGACGATGCCAGTACGCTGGCGCTGATGTTGCTGGGTGCGCAGGGCACGATTTCGGTCACCGCCAATGTCGCGCCCAGGCTGATGCATGAAATGTGCGTGGCAGCATTGCAGGGTGAAGTTGCCCGTGCGCGGGAAATCAATTTCCGCTTGCTGGGGCTGCATCGCAAGTTGTTTGTCGAGGCGAATCCGATTCCGGTTAAATGGGCGGTGGCGAGGATGGGCAAAGTCGGGCTAACCCTGCGTTTGCCGCTTACCCCGCTATCAGCAGGTTTGCAAGATGTCGTTGAACAGGCCATGCGTCAAGCTGGCGTACTTACAGAACACTAGGATGGGTGGGGAATTGAATATGAAAGTATTGAAAATCGGCGTTTCCAGTGTCGTGCTGGTTTCCCTGGTGGGTTGCAGTGCCGTGGGTTTGGGCAGCAAGCGTATAGATTACCGTGCCGGTGCGGAGCAAGCGCCGACGCTGGAAATTCCGCCCGATTTGTCTACTCCCGAAACAGATAGTCGTTATAAAGTTGCGGACGGTGACGGTGAGTCAGTCGCTTCTTATTCCGATTATGCCAAAGGGTCGGCTGCTAGTCCCGCGCATGGCGGCGTTGCCAGTTCAGTCTTGCCAGCCGTAAAGGGCGTGAGCCTGGAGCGCAACGGCGCACAACGCTGGTTGTTGGTAAAAGACAGTGCCCAAAATGTCTGGCCTGTGGTGATGGCATTCCTGCATGAAACAGGTTTGAGCATCAAGAGCGAAGATATGGCCGCCGGTATCATCGAAACAGACTGGGCGGAAAACCGTGCCAGCATTCCTCAGGGTGTGATTCGCAGCACCATCGGTAAGGTGTTCGACGGCATGTACTCGTCAAATCAGCTTGATCAGTATCGCGTTCGCCTGGAGCGTGCCAAGGACGATGTGGGGACGGAGATTTACATTACGCATCGCGGCAAGGAAGAAATGCTGGAAGCGGACGGCAGTGGTTCAAAGTGGCAAACCCGCGAAAGCGACCCTGCACTGGAAGCAGAAATGCTGCAACGACTGATGGTGCGCTTCGGTGGTACTACGCCAGCGCAGGCGGCGGCTGCGAGCGGCGAAACTTCGCAAGCCTCGACCGGGACTGCCAATTTGCTGGAAATATTTGACGGCAGCAGCGTTATCGTCATCAACGATGCGTTCGACAAGAGCTGGCGTAGAGTTGGTCTGGCCATCGAGCGTGCCGGTCTGGTGGTGGAAGACAAGGATCGTGAAAAGGGCGTTTATTTCCTGCGTACTGCCCAGGCAGAAAAAGGTTGGCTGGATACCTTGCAGTTCTGGAAAGATGACGCAGACAGCAACGTTCGTTACCGCGTGAACGTCAAGGATGGCGGCGCATCGTGCGAAGTGTCGGTCACTGACCAGAACGGGGTCAGCAGCGATGCCAGCAAGCAGCGACTTGAGGCGATTTACAAGCATATCAGTCAATAATTTTTCTAGTTCCGGTAATGGCGCGGTACGCTGATGGTAGCTGCCGCGCCATTGCTATTTTGGCAATCGGGATAACGGCATGAGGTTCGCTTCTTTGGGTAGCGGTAGCAAGGGTAACGCGCTGCTGGTAAGTGCCGGGAAGACGATGTTGCTGCTGGATTGCGGATTCGGCTTGAACGATAGTCGTGTGCGTTTGGCGCGTTTGGGCGTGATGCCCGAGCAACTGACGGGCATTCTGGTGACGCATGAACACGGCGACCATATCGGCGGAGTGGCAAGTTTGGCGCGCAAATTCAACCTGCCGGTCTGGTTGACGCATGGGACGCTGCGCAGCCAGCCGAAAGCCTTTGCGGGTATCGCCGGGTTGCATGAGATTGACCCGCATCAGGCATTCGCTGTTCAGGATATTGAGATGCTGCCCTACCCTGTGCCGCACGATGCCGCCGAGCCAGTGCAATATGTATTCAGTGATGGAACGAGGTGCCTGGGTGTGTTGACGGATGCGGGGTGCTGCACGCCACACATTTTAGCGATGCTGGATGGCTGTCACGCCTTGGTGCTGGAATGTAATCACGATGCTGAAATGTTGCGGAAGGGTGATTATCACGAGCGTCTCAAGCAGCGCGTGTCAGGGCGTTTCGGGCATTTGAGCAA
>PEUR01000125.1:4275-16897 GCA_002780675.1 Gallionellales bacterium CG03_land_8_20_14_0_80_55_15
TTTTTATTGCTGGTAAGCGTGTTGCTTATTTTGCAGCAGGAGCATCAGCAGCAGGAGCAGCAGCGTCAGCAGCAGGAGCAGCGGCATCAGCAGCAGGAGCGGCTTCAACAGCAGAGGCAGCAGGAGCAGCAGGTGCTTCAACAGTAATAGTGGCAGATGGAGTTTCAACAGTAACAGCAGGAGCTTCAGCAGCTTTTTCGCCACAAGCGGTCAAAGCAAGAGCCAACAGAGCAGCAACGAGAGCAGATAATTTCATGGTCAATTTCCTTAGTACAGTTAATAAAAATTTTTCTCGACTTGGTAAAGTCACCTAAATCAAAGTCGCAGCATTCTAGCAGGTAATTTTATAAAAACCAGCGGTAACGCAATTATTTTTTATTAAAGACCTAATCTGGTTGTGGATAAGGCTGGGTGAGAATTTACCCACATTTCCAGAAAAAGCGATTGCAGGGTGCGCGCGTTTGACGGGTCGTTGATTGCCAGCAGTCCGCGCGGGTCATCAAAGTGGAAGCGGCGCACATAATGTGCGTTGTCTGCCACGCAAAAGGGCGCGGTGGCTTGTTGCAGGTTTTTCGCGATCCGATGTATAAACATGCGGTTGTCGAACTGGCGCAGCAACATCGTCATGCGCGGGCATAGCGTAGACAGGTAGTAGGGGTCATGCGCCAATATATACAGATAGTTGGTGGGGCTGGCGAGCAGGAAATGGCGCAGTGTTTCATAACGCAATTCGGAGTTGAATCCCAAACCATCGTAATCCTTCTCGAAAAGGTACAGGGTGTGTTGTGCGCGTTTGCATAGCGTATCGAGCGCAGCTGAGTAATCTGCTATGCCATCCAGGTGAGTATGTTGCGGCGAGTCTTCTGTCATGATTTGCTCCCTCAACGGCTAACGAGCATTATGAAATTCAGAGGGGATTGAGAAACCCGTCCAGATACCACTGGTAGAGTAATTCGATCAAATTGCCCGATAATTCCTCTGGTAATTCCTCTGGTAATTCCTCTGGTAATTCCCCCGGTAATTTATGGAACCGAGCCTCTTTGCTGAACGTCAGCGCAGACAGTTCACGCCGGTCTGCCAGTTCGCGCAACAAGCTGTAGTTGTCGCCCACGTTTGGAATTGCCTCGCCGTTCATGAAAATATCGTTGCCATGACACAGCATCTGTGTTTTGAGGTCAAGATACAACCCTTTGTTTATTATGGTTTTTTTGAACTTTTTAAGGCTTTGTGGCGATTCGGGTGCAGCAAAATAAATATGCGGTTTCGGTTCGCTCAGATAACAGCCGAGGAAATTTGCGATGTCTTCCTTGTCCCAGCGCACCTGTTTGATGGCCTGTTCCACCTGGCGCAGCATTGCCGGGCTGATTTCGGAAGGATGTTGCTGCGTTTTCAGGTCAGGATCGGCATACATGCCTGCCACGCAAATGCGATCTTGCAAATACACCAGAAATTGTTCCGCCAGTTCCTGATAGGCGGGGGTGCGAAAACCGATGGAATAAGTCATGCATTCATCTTCGGCGATGCCATTGTGTGCACAGTGTGGAGGCAGATAGAGCATGTCGCCGGGCGCCAATATCCACTCTTGTTCAACTTTGAAATTTTTCAGGATGCGCAACGGTGCGCCTTCGATCATTTCGTGGTCGGCTTGCGTGGAAATTTGCCAGCGTCGGTGTCCCATGCCCTGCAACAGGAATACGTCATAGGAATCAAAATGGGGCCCCACGCCGCCGCCCTTGGGGGCGTAGCTCACCATCAGGTCATCCAGCCGTGCATGGGGGATGAAAGCGAATTTTTTTAACAGTTCTGTGGCTTCCGGTAAATGGTGATTTAGACCTTGCACCAGCACGGTCCAGGGGAGTTTGCTCAAACCTTTGAAGTCTTTTGCCGAGAAGGGGGACTGTTGCAGTGCAAATCCGCCCTGCGGCTGAGTTACCAAACGTGCCTGTACGTCTTCGGTGCAGGCCAGTTTGATGGTTTGTTGCGGGGTGAGCAGCCCGTTGAATTGCGGCAGGGCAGCGCGTACCAGTAAGGGCTTTTTTTGCCAGTAGTCGCGCAGGAATTCATGGACGCTGAGATTGCCAAGCAGGGGGAGTGTATTTTTCATGCGCGACATTATAGCCTCGCCGTGTTCACCCGACTCATGGTAATTACCGTGGTGTAGTAATTATTTAATTAGGAAACAAGGGGCAAGATGTTTACAATGCCGCGATGCGCACATCTGCAAGCGCCGTAGCTGTTTGAAGAATGTATTTGATAAAGTTAAAGATAAGGAATTGAAATGAAGATTGTAAAAAACACGGTAGTATCGCTGCGCTATGAATTGATTGATGAAGCCACCGGTGAACTGGTTGAAAAAGTCGAAGAACCGGTAAGTTACCTGCACGGCGGTTATGACGGTATTTTTCCCTTGGTTGAAGAAGCGCTGCACGGCAAGCGTGTCGGCGATGAATGCAGTGTCACGTTGCAGCCGGATGATGCTTTTGGTGAATATGAACACGAACTGGTTGAAGTCGAAGCGCGCAGTGCTTTCCCTGAAGACATAGAAGTCGGGATGCAATTTGAAGGCGCGCCCGAAGAGTCCGATGACGAAGATTTCATTCTGTACACCGTGCTGGAAGTCGGTGACGATGAAGTAACGGTGGACGGTAATCATCCACTGGCGGGTAAAACACTGACGTTCAACTGCAAAGTGACTGGCGTGCGCCCTGCTACTGCTGAAGAGCTGGCGCATGAACACGTGCATGACGAAGGCAGTCATTTGCACTAAGTCGTTATTTCGGCAAGCATTCCAGCCGGATTTTTGGGCTGATCGGAAAAAGGGGCGCATGACATCATGCGCCCCTTGATTTTCAGGCCAGCTTTTCTGCTATCCACTCGGCTACCTGTTGCGCGCCGGTCGGAATGACGGGAACGGGGGCGGACGCTGACCAGAGTTGTTCCAGTGCTGCGGCGAAAGCACCCCCCGCCAGGGTATCAGGAGAAATTTCACCACTCATACCATACCGTTGCAGCCATTCGATCAGCGGTGGTGATTCCGGCCAGTCGGGGCGGCTGGCGTAGAGTACCGGTATGCCACAACTTGCCGCTTCGACAAAACTGCCGTAACCCGGTTTGCATAGCAGCGCATCGCTGCTCGCCAGCAAGTCGCCAAAGCACATGGGCAATGCTTCGAGAGTGATGGCATCGGGGTGGTGGGTTTGCCAACTGGACTGCACCAGATAACGCACGCCTTCAATGCGAGGCCAGTTTTCGACAGGTAAGCGGCTGGCGATGCCGCCCATGCTTACCAGCACCAGCTTTTCCTGTGGTGATAGTTTCAGGTGACGGTTCAGTTCGTCGCGCCGATTTCTGCCAATGTCAGCGATGGGTGCGACAGGAAGCAGGTTTTGCAGGTCATTCATCGCCATCCCCGGCGTGGCACGCAGGAACGCATCCGCATTTGCATAACAGGACTGGATTTGTCTGGTGATCGCGCCGTCGCCGCAATAGTGCCGGAAGATGTCCGCCCAATTCAGCGAACACAGCGCCGCATTGGCAATGCCCGCCTGCTGTGCGCCCGCCAGGGGCAAATAGCCGACGTTGGAAAAGACCATGTCCGCACCCAGTTCGCGCAACAGCTGCGCCTCATTTGCTACGCGTTCAGGCCAACCGGTATGAAATGTGCGATAAAGCGCACGGCTTTCCTCGGCGCGGACATGCAGCGCCGAAGACATCACCATGCCGATGTCGCCTTCGCTAGGCAGCGGGGTAAAGGGCGCGTGGATGCGGGTACATAAATGCGTCAGAGGTGCGCTTGAACGTATCGTGAATCGGACTTCGGGACGCAATTTGTGTAGCGCATTCAGTATCGGTGAGGTCTGTGCGACATGGCCGAATCCGTGACCGGAGATGGAAACAACGAGGTGAGGTGCGTGGCGCATATTCAAAGCCGAAACAATGTGGCGGGATTATTTCACATCTGCCGTGGCGGTGGTTGGCCTGTTTGATGGTGTCTCCAGCGATAGCGTGAAGTAACCGATAAGCGGCGAATGATAACCGTTTGTCCCGGCATTTCGACCACCCGTTGCTGGGTTCGGAAATGGCTGTGCGGTCTTGGAGGGATCCCCCGCTTTTGCTAATCTGTAGGCACTGAAATTTTTGGCGTACAGGAGCTTAAAATGAAAAACTTTAATAGCCGCCCGTTACACAACCAAGCTGATGCCACCCTTTTTGTAAATCGGGCAACCAGGCAACAGGATTTGAATTGGAAAGAATATCTCCCGATGGTCTTGCTGGGTGTGATGCTGCTGGGCTTGTTGATGCATGGCCTGTTGTGGTGACAATGCGTCTGTCATTGAGCGTTATCACACCCTGAGCGATAAGAGTTCGGCGAGTACCGCGAACAGCCAAGGGGCGCGCACTGGCAGCGCGGTAGGATGTGCCGAGGAACGAAGCGCATCACAGTTGAACGTTGCGTCTGGCTTCGCGTCTTACTCGCTCCGCAAGGCTTCAACCGGATCGAGACGTGCGGCGCGGCGGGCGGGCATCACGCCCGCGACGAGGCCGATGCTCACCGCAGAGCATTCCGCGAGTGCCGCAAACAGCCACGGGGTATACACGGGCAGCGCGGGGAACAGCTCGTGCAATGCCTCTCCGATGCCGATGCCCAGCGCCAGTCCCGCCAGTCCGCCCAGCGCAGACAACAACATCGCTTCGCCCAGAAACAGCATCAGCACTTGCCGCTCGCGAGCGCCCAACGCGCGCAGCAGGCCGATTTCGGCAGTGCGTTCGGTGACGGCCATGGTCATGATGGTGAGGATGCCGACCCCGCCCACCAGCAAGGAAATTGCGCCCAACGCACCCACCGCGAAGGTGATGACATCCAGCACCGAGCCCAGCACATCGAGTGATTTTTCCTGCGAAATTAACGTGAAGTCATCGCGCCCGTGCCGCTCCTTGAGCCGCGCGGTGATGGCGCTCAACACCTGTTGCAGATCGGCACGGGCGTTATAGCTGACGTGAACTTCCATCAGTCCGGGGCGATTGAATAGTTCCAGTGCGCGCGCTGCCGGAATAAATACGGTGTCGTCCATATCGAAGCCCAGAATTTGTCCCTTGGCCTCCATCACGCCGATGATGCGATAGCGTTGTCCACCGACGCGCAGGTACTGTCCCAGCGGATTTTCCCCGGCGAATAATTCCTGCCGGACTTTTGCGCCCAGTACCACCAGGGCGCGCGCCTGATTCGGGTCATCGGCGGGTAAAAAGCTGCCCGTCTGCACCTTAAAAGTAAAAGTTTTGGTGAAATCATGCCCCGCGCCATACACGGTGATGCGGCGGCTCTTGCCGTTGGCTTTCACCTCGGCGTTGCCCTGTACCCCGGTGTTGACATACTCGACGTTGGGAAGGCGGCGCAGCGCCAGCGCATCCTCGATGGACAGCGGTTTGCTCGAACCGAAGATACCGACGCTGCCGCCCTGCGTTTGAGCCTTGCCGGGCTGGATGTTGATGATGTGGGTGCCGAATTGGGAAAATTCGGATAAGACGAACTGGTGCAAGCCCTCGCCGATGGAAGTGAGCAGAATCACTGCCGTGATGCCGATGGCGATACCCAGGCCCGTCAAAAAACTGCGCATCCGGTATGCCAGAACGCTGGAAGTCGTTAGACGGATCAGGTCGGGGAGCAGCATGTTAGCGTCCCGCCAGCGCCGTCACCGGATCGAGTCTTGCCGCGCGGCGGGCGGGCCAGACGCTGAACAATACCCCCGTCACAAGCGAGGTAAGGAGGGCCGCCAGTACCGCCCACCAGGGGGCGACCACGGGTAACGACGGATAGAGTTTGCCGATAGCCAGCACGCCGATTTCGCCCAGTATCAGGCCGGCCACGCTGCCGATGCCGGACAACAGGATGGCTTCGGCGAAGAATAGTTTGCGGATTTCTGCGGCGGGTGCGCCCAGGGCTTTGAGCAGGCCGATTTCCTTGACGCGCTGCGACACGGCAATGAGCATGACGTTCATGATCAGTACCCCCGCCACCGCCAGACTGATCGCAGCGATGCCTCCGACCGCCAAGGTCAGGGCGCGCAGGATGCGGTCGAAGGTTTTCAGCACGGCATCCTGCGTGACGACCGTGACATCGCGTTCATTGTTGTGGCGTTCCATCAGTATCTTTTCGGCAGCGCGCTTGGCCGGTTCGAGGGCATCGCGGCTTTTGGCCTCCACCAGAATGCGGAACAGGCCGGAGGTATTGAACAGCAGATGCGCCGAGGAGACCGGCACGATGACGATCTCGTCGGTATTAAAACCCATGGACTCGCCTTGTCTGGCCATCACGCCAATCACGCGGAAACGTCGGTCGCCCAATCTCACCCAGGCACCGATGCCTGATTCATTACCGAACAGTTCATGTTTGATTTTATTGCCCAGCACGCACACCGATGCGCTGGAATGAATGTCGCCTGCGGGCAGAAATTGACCCTGCCCCAACGACATATGGCGGACGGTCAGCAGCTCGCTGGTCGAACCGAGTACCACGACTTCACGGTTAAGCGCAGCGCGGGAAATCTCTGATGTGCCTATCGTCAGCGGCGCGATGCGTTTGACGGCGGGACTCTTCAACAAGGCTTCTGCGTCATCCAGTGAGAGTTCGCGCGGAATCTGACCCAGCAACATGCCGGGATTGATGCCTGCCGTCTCGGTGCGCCCCGGAAAAACCAGCACCAGATTCGTACCCAGCGAGGAAAACTGGTTGACCACATAACGCCGCGCGCCTTCACCCAGCGCAGTCAACACCACCACCGCAGCCACGCCGATGGACATGGCCAGTATCATCAGCAAGGTGCGCGAACGGCTGCCGCGCAAGCTGGTGGAGGCGAAATCCAGGAGGTCAATGAATCTCATTTCAGTTGTGGGTGCGAATTCATTCGCACAACCGATGACTTGCGTGCGAATGAATTCGCACCCACAAACATCTTTTTTATTTTCGTGAATATCATCACTAGGTTTGACTGATGATCTGGCCGTCCACCATCTGCAACTGCCGTTTGGCTCGTCCGCCTATCGCGGGGTCGTGGGTCACCAGGATCAGCGCGACGTGCTGTTCGGTAAGCGCCTCCAACAGCTTGATGACTTCACGTCCGGTGGTTTGGTCGAGATTGCCGGTCGGTTCATCGGCCAGCAGTACGGCGGGGCGCATACTGGTGGCGCGCGCAATCGCCACGCGCTGGCGCTGTCCGCCGGAAAGCTGGTCGGGTCGGTGGTCGGCGCGGTCATTCAGACCGTAATTTTCCAGTAATTCGGCGACACGTCGCTTGCGTTCGGCGGGAGGAATGCCCGCCAGTATCAGCGGCAGTTCGATGTTCATTGCCGCAGTCAGGCGTGGCACCAGATGGAAGGACTGGAATACGAAGCCGATCTTTTGGCTGCGCACGCGGGCTTGTTGTTCGTCGTTCAGCGCGGTGACATCGCCGCCGTCCAGCCGATAAGTGCCGGAAGTGGGGCGATCCAGCAGGCCGATTAAATTGAGCAGCGTGGATTTGCCCGAACCGGACGGCCCCATGATGGAAACATAATCTCCCGCTGCAATGGAAAGATTGATGTCGCGCAACGCCGCAACTTTCTGGTCGCCGACCAGAAAGCTGCGACTGACGTTCTCGAATTGAATCATTTCCTGCTTTGTCGGGATGCATCCCGATCTACCACTTTTGCGCCCGCCGTCACGCCTGTCTGGTCGAGCGACAGAACGATCTGGTCGCCCTCAACCAGCCCTGCGGTGATTTCAGTCTGCTCCCAGTTGGCAAGCCCCGTCGTTACGGTGCGCTCAACGAGTAGGCCATCCGGTTTATAAACCAGCACGCGACGACCTTCCAGCAGGGTTTGCGTGGGGATGCGCAACACGTTTTGATGGGTGGTGTGGACGATTTCAACATCGGCGCTGTAGCCTGCCAGCAGGTTTTCGGTGGTCGGGGGTTCGATAAAATCCACTTCAACTTCCACGGTGCGCGCCTGTTTTTCCAGTTCCAGCACATAAGGTGCGACGCGCTTGACCCGGCCGGCGAACGTCTTGCCACGGATCGCATCCAGCGTGATGCGCGCCGTCTGTCCCGCCTTGATGTGAGCCGCATCCACTTCGTCTATCGGCGCGCTGACAAACAGGCAGCGGTCGTCTATCAGGTCAATCGCAGGCGGGGTGGGAATGCCGGGCGGGGAGGGGGTGGCGTATTCGCCCAGTTCGCCGCTGATGTCGGCAACGATGCCGTCAAACGGGGCTTTGAGTACCAGACGATCGAGTCCCGCACGGGCAGCGGCGATGCGTGACTGGCTCTGGTCTATCTGGCTGCGTGCCGCTACACAGCCGCCTCGGGCTACCTTGGCGGCGGCGGTTTTTTGCTCCAGCCCTTCGTTGGAAATAAACCCCCGCACTTGTAATTGCTGGGCGCGCACGGCTTCCTTTTCGGCTAAATCGGCTTGTACGCAGGCTTGTCTGGCTTGCGTCAGTGCCATGTTGCGCTGTTCTTGGGCGAGGCGCGCCTGCGCAGCCAAGTCGTCGTTCCACAATTCCAGCAATACTTGCCCGGCTTTGACGCGCTCGCCTTTTTTGACCAGCAGACGCGCGATCTGGCCACCGGACGGGGCAGATAACTTGGCGCGGTGGCAGGCTTTTACCGTTCCGGCGCGGGTGTTGCTGACGGTCGCCTCGACAATGCCGCGCTCGACCTTGACCAGTTGTACGCGGGGGAGTGCGGGGCGGGTGTAATACCAGATTGCGCCTGCCAGAAAAACCAGTATCGCCAACCAGAGCAGATAGCGAGTCCATGTTTTGTGTTGCGTTTGCCGAACAATCGTCATGGGATATCCCCCGCAAATTTTATTTGGCAGCGTTTACGCGTTACGCGCAGTCAGCCATTGCTCGAAGGCTTCAGGTGGCATAGGTTTGGCGTATAGATAGCCTTGCGCATAGTCACAGCCAGCGCGGCTTAACAGGTCGCGCTGTTGTTCGGTTTCCACGCCTTCGGCGATGACTTTCAAGCCGAGTTTGTGCGCCATGACAATGATCGCTTCGCATAAGGCCACGTCATTGGAATCGCTCTCCAGGTTGCGGACAAAAGACTGGTCTATCTTGAGATAGTCAATGTCGAATTTCTTCAGATAAGACAAGGAAGAATAGCCTGTGCCGAAATCATCAATGGAAACCTGAATACCTGCATCGCGCAATTCCATCAACTTTTCATGAATACGCACATCCGCATTCAACAGCAATCCTTCGGTAATTTCAAAGACGAAATTCTCGCCGCATAGTCCCATTTTGTTTAACTTATCCACAAAAATTTCCACGTTCGCACTGTCGTTTTCATCTGTGAATTCGGCGGGAGATTTGTTCACGCTGATCTGGAATCCTTCCGGGTTAAGGTTGTTCCAGCGTTTACACCAAGCCAGCGATTCCTTTCTGACAAACGCGCCGATCTCAACAATAAGTCGGGTTTCCTCGGCCAAGGGGATGAAATCCGCCGGGCTGACCATGCCGCGCGTCGGATGTTGCCAGCGCAGCAGGGCTTCTGCCTTGTGGATACGATCCGTAGCCAGAGAGACGATAGGCTGAAAAAAGAGCCTGAATTGATGATTTGCCAAGGCACCGCGCAAATCGTTGGTGAGATGCAACCGTTTTTGTGCTGCTTCCTGCAAGGAGCGTGTGAAATAACTGAAACGGTTGCGACCTTCGTTCTTTGCGGCATACATTGCCTGATCGGCATTTCTCATCAGGTTGACAATCTCGGTGGCATCAGCCGGATATAGGGTGATGCCAATACTGGCCGAAATATGAATAACTTCATCGCGCAGATAAAAAGGTTCGGCCAGCTTGTTGATGATTTTCTGTGCGAGTTGTCTGGCGATAAGGACATCGTGGAGTTGTGGCAACACTACCGTGAATTCATCTCCCCCCAGACGTGCCACGGTATCCGTTGCGCGCACACAGTTCACGATGCGATTGGCAGCTTGCTGCAACAGCAGGTCTCCCATTTCGTGCCCCAGCGTGTCGTTCACCTCCTTGAATTGATCGAGGTCAATCAGCAGTAGTGCAATGGGCAAGCCCGAGCGAACGGATTTTTTTATTTCCTGTTCCAGGCGGTCGTGAAACAATTCGCGGTTAGGCAATTCTGTCAGGGCATCAAAATTGGCTTTTCTCCACAGCAATGCTTTTGATCTCTTGAGTGTCTCGAGATAGAGCACCGTTCCACTTACTGCGCATATCAGGATGCTGCCCAATGCGCCAATCAGCAAGGTGAGCCAGAAATGATTTTGAGCCAACGAGGTAATGGCGGTCACTTCACTGGCGACATAAACCTGCAGGCCATATTGGGGAAGATTTTTTGCGACCAGCAGGTGTGGCTCTGGCTGGTTTTTGAATTTGACCAGAGAAGGGAATTTATTGTTTTCCCAAGGTACTATATCAAGTGTTGAAAAGTTATTTCTACGGTAACGCGCAAATTTTTCTTGTTCGGAAAAGGCTGCAATAGCCGCATTCGGCAGGGTATACATTTCCAGGGTTTTGTCGCCAGCTAGAATAACGACCCCGTTGCTATCTGTTACAAAAGCATCCAACTGCTTGATTAAGAATGATAAATTCGGTACGTCAGCCTTGGCGACCACCGCGCCCATAAACTTGCCATCAATGATGACAGGCGTGGAGAAATATAATCCGGCGATATGGGTGGTTTTACCCATTGCATATTGAATGCCGCGCTGACCGTTTTTATTGCTTTTGAAAAAGTCGCGTTCCGCAAAATTGGTACCGATACTGCTTCCCTGCGTATCCCAGTTACTGGCCGCAATACAGTCGCCTGCCGCATTCACGACATAAACCAGGTCGGCATTAAGATATTGCTCGCTGAGCGCCAGGTAGCGACTTAGATCGTTAAAAGCGGGGTCTTCTGTCCAGGCCTTGCGTCGCGCTTCGAGCGGCAGGGCGGAGGGCGCACCGCCTGCATCAAACCGCGATACGGCCCATTTGACACGCAACAAGGTTGAAAGCAGATCGGGGATGCCGTGCAGTTGGCTCAGGTTGCGCTGGATGCTGTCGGCCAGGTCGTCTGCGCGTTGTTGCGAGTGCAGGGTTTCCTGATTGATTGCATCGCGGGCTGAGGAAAGGTAATGACGTTCTGCGAGAAACACCACCGATACCAGCCAAAACACGACCAGCAGCAACGTCAAAATTACCGTATTGCGTTGTTGTATTTTCGTGGTAGCGATCAGGTTTGAATAGGGCATGGTCACTGGATAGAAATAGAGTATTGCTTTTCACGCCTCTTTATGGATGAACGCATTGTCTGATGCCCGGTGGATGGTTCAGCATCGTTTACGGCTTCGCAAAAACAGAGTTCGGGCATGATATATCAAAAGTTGGGGATATTAAGCTATTGTTAACCTGGGGGTTATATGGGATTTTCCCGGGAGGGAGCCGTTAGGCCTCGGTGCAACCTAGCGACGTGGTGTTGAAGCCGCCATCCACATAGGTGATCTCGCCGGTGATGCCGCTGGCCAGATCGCTGCACAGGAAGGCGGCGGCGTTGCCGACTTCCTCCACGGTTACATTGCGTTTCAGCGGTGCATTTTTTTCGTTATAAGACAATAGCTTGCCAAAGTCTGCGATGCCTGCTGCGGCCAAAGTCCTGATCGGTCCTGCGGAAATGGCGTTGGCGCGAATGCCTTTTGCGCCCAGTTGCATGGCGAGATAGCGCACGCTGGCTTCGAGGCTGGCTTTGGCCATGCCCATCACGTTGTAATGCGGCATGGTGCGCACGGCACCCAGATAGCTCAGGGTTAAAATGGCCGCATTGCGGCCTTCCATCATCGGCAGGGCGGCTTTAGCCATCGCCGGAAAACTGTAGGCGCTGATGTCGTGCGCGATGCGGAAGGCTTCACGGCTGAAACCGTCCAGAAACTCGCCTTCCAGCGCCTCGCGCGGGGCGAAAGCGATGGCGTGTACGAAACCGTCCAAACCGTCCCAGTGCTGGTTCAGGTCGGCGAAAAGTTGGTTGATGTCAGTGTCAGAGGCGACATCACACTGGAATACCCGCTCGCTGTCGAACTGTTTGGCCAGCTCCAGTACCCGTTCGCGCACGCGCTCGCCTTGATAGGTGAATGCCAAGGTCGCGCCTTCGCGGTGCATGGCTTGCGCGATGCCGTAGGCAATGGAGCGGGTGCTGATCATGCCGGTAATCAAAAATCGTTTGTTGGCCAGAAATCCCATACTTGTCCTTTATTTTCCACCTCAAGGTTAAAACCACCGGCTTTAGCCGGTTAGCTTTAGCTGCGATAATGCGCTTTCTGAATGGAGGCGGACATGGACTACAGGCACGGAAGCCATACAGTATTTCAAATTGAGTATCACTTTGTGTGGGTAACGAAATATCGGTACAAAGTGCTGACAGGAGAGGTTGCGGACCGAGTGCGAGCACTGGTTAGAGAAACCTGTGAAGCGTTTGAAATTCGGATAATAAGCGGAGTGGTGAGCAAGGATCATGTGCATATTCTGGTCAGTAGCCCGCCGACGATTGCGCCAAGCGAGATTATGAGGCGCATCAAGGGACGAACATCGAGCAAGCTATTTGAAGAGTATTCGCACCTGAAAAAGAGATATTGGGGC
>PEUR01000149.1 GCA_002780675.1 Gallionellales bacterium CG03_land_8_20_14_0_80_55_15
ACGGGGAATCAAGCGAAAGTTTGATTCCCCGTTTTTTATGAATGTATACAATTGCTTATATGGAAGCCATCGCCGTCATTGACTTTGAAACAACCGGGATGTCGCCCGACATGGGAGACCGTGCGACCGAGGTGGCGGTAGTCATCGTGGCGGGCGGCAGTATCGTTGACCGCTATCAGAGCCTGATGAAAACGGGCGCGTATATTCCGGCATTCATTGAGGAACTGACTGGCATCAGCAATGCCATGATCCGCCAAGCGCCGTCTGCTACCTGTGTGATGAGCGAGCTGGCAGCGTTTGTCGGGGATATGCCGCTGGTGGCGCACAACGCATCGTTTGACAGCCGGTTTCTGGATGCGGAATGGTCACGCATCGGCCAGCGGCGGCAACAGGAATTCGCCTGTTCGATGTTGCTGGCGCGGCGGATTTATCCCGATGCGCCCAATCACAAGCTGGGAACACTGGTCAGACATCTGGATTTACCACAGGCCGCACGCGCTCACCGCGCGCTGGCGGATGCCGAGATGACCGCGCATCTGTGGCTCAGGATGGTGTCCGATTTGAAAGAACGGCATGGCATGAGCCGCGTCCCGCACGAACTGCTGCGCAAACTGCAAAAGACCCCGAAAGCGAAGCTCGCCAATTGCATTGCCCGTCACCTCGTTGCGGAATCGGCAAATAAATAATGTGCGGGCTGGTGTTCGGTAACTTTGGCAGGGTAAATTTGTTCTCGGAGAATGGCGGCTAGGCCTCCGCATGGTCAGCAAGGGCTGTCCACGCTATCTTCCGGTAGCCAAAATCTTCGACGTTTGGTCACAAATCCTGCATGTCGTCATGCTAATATCGCACGGATTTTTAGTGCGGCATGAGGGCTATTCCTTCGTGCGTGTTTGTAGAAGAGAAAATGCTGAATTTATCAATCCGCCGTTGCGCCGTTATGGGCTCACCGAATTAAAGAGCAAGGAGCTACCATGATCACCAAATGCCTTTTCCCCGCCGCCGGTTACGGTACGCGCTTTCTGCCCGCGACCAAGGCGCAGCCCAAGGAGATGCTGCCTATCCTTACCAAGCCGCTGATTCAGTATGGCGTCGAGGAGGCGATGCAGGCGGGCATGAAGAATATCGCCTTCGTCACCGGACGCAGCAAGCGCGCCATCGAGGATCATTTCGATATTACTTATGAGCTGGAGGATAAGATCAGCGGTACCAGCAAGGAAAGCCAGCTGGAGGGTATCAGGGAATTGATTGAGAAATGCACCTTTTCCTACACGCGACAAACACATATGCGCGGGCTGGGTGATGCTATTCTCACCGGTGAAACGCTGATTGGTGATCAGCCTTTTGGTGTAATTCTCGCCGATGACCTGTGCGTCGGTGATTCTCAGGGTGTCATGGCGCAGATGGTGCGGGTCTTTGAAAAATATCAATGCAGCGTGGTCGCGGTGGAAGAAGTGCCGTTCGAGGATGTAGATAAATACGGCATCGTGAGCGGCGTGAGGCTGGATGATGAACACCTGCGGGTTGATCGCATGGTGGAAAAACCCGCACCAGAAGATGCGCCTTCCAACCTCGCCGTGATTGGTCGTTACATCCTGACTCCCGATATTTTCGACATTTTAAGAAATACCCCGCCCGGCAAAAATGGCGAGGTGCAACTCACCGATGCGCTGCAAACCCAGGCCGAACAGGGCAAGGTGATTGCGTTTCGCTTTCATGGGCGGCGATTCGATTGTGGCGGCATCGAAGGCTTTGTCGAAGCCACCAACTTTTTCTTTAATCTTAATAAATAAACGGCGCAACCTTCGCGGTTGCGCCGTTTGGCTGGGTTGACGTTTAAGCCAGGGAAATGCGGTCTATGCGCGGCTGTTGGGGGCGGGAGTTTTGGCGACGAAGGTGAACGCATCCGAGTAAAAGGAATCAAGCGGCAAAGCCCGCTGGGTGGTGAATTCGGTGTGTGCTGCTTCCACCACCACTGGCGCGCCGCAGGCGTAAATTTCATGTGCCGACAGGTCGCTGTAGTCATCCAGCACGGCCTGATGAACGAAGCCGGTGCGTCCCTGCCAGGCATCTTCCGGTAAGGCTTCCGAGAGTACCGGGGTGAATTTGATGCCTTGAGCTTGCCATTGTTGGGCCAGTTCCAGCAGGTATAAATCAGCCAGACGGCGGGCACCCCAGTAGAAATGCATCGGGCGCTGGATGCCGATAAACAGCGCGTGTTCGATGATTGCCTTGACTGGCGCAAAACCGGTGCCGGATGCCACGAAAATGATCGGTTTTTCGGAATCTTCGCGCAGAAAGAAAGTGCCTAGCGGGCCTTTAAAACGCAGGATGTCGCGCAATTTCATCTCTTCAAAGACATGGTGGGTAAACTCGCCCCCGGCGATGTTGCGGATATGCAATTCCAGGAAGTCATCATTGTGGGGCGCATTCGCCAGCGAAAAACTGCGTGGTTTTTGGTCTTTGAGCAAAATATCTATGTACTGACCGGCGAGAAACTGCAATCGTTCATTGGTGGGCAGCTTGAGCTTCAGCACCATCACATCTGCGGCTACCTTGTCCATGCTATGTACGCGGCAAGGCATGGTCTTCACCTGGATGTCTTTGGCGGCATTGACTTCTTTGCATTCGATCACTAGGTCTGATTGCGGTTTTGCGCAACAAAATAAAGCCATGCCCTCGGCTTTGTCTGCATCCGTCAGTGCGCTGTTTTGATACTTGCCGTGATCCACTTGACCTTGCAACACGCGACCCTTGCATGCGCCGCACACGCCGTCGCGGCAGCTATAAGGCAGGACATAGCCATGTTTGAGTGCCGCTTCGAGTATGGTTTCATGTTGTTCGATGGGAAAAGCGTGGCCGCTGGGCTGGAGGGTGGTTTGAAAGGGCATGGTCAGTGGTCGGGTTGGTTTCGCGAAAGTGTGAATTTTAACGCATAATTGCGCCATGAAACGAATCCTGATGATCGGTTGCGGCGACGTGGCCATGAGAACACTGCCCTTATTGGCAGGTCGCTATCGCGTG
>PEUR01000060.1 GCA_002780675.1 Gallionellales bacterium CG03_land_8_20_14_0_80_55_15
TTTAAGTTTATTTTCATGATGTTATCACCCAGATCACGGACAGCCTGCTGCTGTTCCCTTTACGACAGACAGGTCTTCCTTGATGCAATAAACAATATCGTTGAATGTGCTATTCGTTGCGTCAGCTTGGTAATTTTCGTTGCCGTTGGCCGAACCCGTCATATTGGTCGTGTTGACCCCTTCCAGGTAGTTGGCGATGACGCTCTTATCCGTCCTGCTCTGGAAGGTTAGTGTTTTCCCCGCAAAGATGATCACGGCTGCGTAACTATCGGTATTGATTGGGTTATTGACATGGAGGCACTGATGGCTACTGTCGCATACTGGGTTGGTCGCAGAGCTACTGGGTTTGAACCTTTCGCTTACGGCATAGAACAGATGCTCTTTCCAGTTGTACCACCACGGATAAATGGCGGCCCAGTTGTCTGGATTAGGGCAGTTGTTCTCCCAGTGACCAGTATGTGTGTTGTATGTGCCTTTGGTCAGTAGGTAGTCACTGTTGATGGTGTTTCCTGTTTTTGCCCTGGAAATATCAACTTGATAAGGTACTCTTCCTGCAAACAGATTTTTTTTGCCGTAATAAAAGGCGGTATCACCATAGTCTGAAAGGGTAAGGCGTGTCGGCCAGGGTAGGCTCTTATTTGTAGGACTGTTGTTTTTTTTGCCATACTCGGCGATACAACTCGCCGTTTGTAGTGTCATGGAGTCAAGTTTACTAAGCAAGGCCTCTTCTCGTTTTTTCATGGCGTTCCAAATGTCCTGTTTGGTGATGTAGGCTACTTGGTCATTGACCGTCAGAATAACGTTGCCGTTTACATCTCGATCCTGATGTCGCTGGATAAATTTGCCAGCGGCAATATCTGAATTGTTGATGTGATGTACGGTGTCGTTATCCAGGTAATTGGCTGAAATATAACTGCCGCCGCAGGATGCCGTACCCGATGCGGGGGGGTGAGCTGTTCCCAAGGCCATTCCGGGGGAAATGATGACCGCAACGGCCTGATGATCTGGGGTTGTCAATAATGTAGTGCCATCGGGCGCATAAACTTGTAACTGGCCATTAGTGTCCCAGTTCATCAGGCCGGTGGCAGGATTGTTCTTGTAGGTACCTGAAACAGCATACCAAAGGCATTCGCTGTCCCCTCCGCGCAAAGGGGCAAGATGAAGCGTCTTCCACGGAAGTTTGCCGATAACGCTGATGTCCTGAGTACCACAATTACCAGCCGCAGCGCCTTCGCCGCCGATGTCTAAGCCGGAGGTGTCAGGACATGGCAAATAACCCTGTACTTCACCGGAATGTGTGTCACCGTAGGTGATGGCATACCCTATCAGCGCCTCCTTCGCCTGTGCCAGCGCGGCGGCGGTGATTTTGTCGCGGGCGATCTGGTTGTTGCCGTTGTTGTTGATGGCTTTGACCGCCACCGCCGAGGTGGCGGCCAGCATCAGGCTGACGATTATCAGCAACGCATAACCGCTTTGTTTTTTAAGGGTTTTCACGGCTTCACCTGCACCGCTTGTTCCGGCAGACGCAACACGCGCTGGCCGGAAATGATGTCCAGCGATTCGCCTACCTTGATGGGGTGGCCTTCGATCAGGACGTGGTCGCGCTTGATGACCAGGGTGGGGATGGCGAGGTCGGGCGGGTCTTCGGTGGCGGCGCGACCGTTGATCCATGCCACGGTCTTGCCCGCGCCGCGCTGGGTGATGCCGTTCAAGGTATAAACCGCGCTCTGCGAAATCCCGGCGCGCGCGGCGACCATCGCGGCGCGAGCGGTGGGCGAATAGAACAGCGTCCCCAGAGGCTTGGCCAGGGGCGCATTGACCAAAAGCAACAGGCTGATGATAAACAATAATTTAATGTTCATGGTGCATTCTCCTCAGGGCGGACTACGCCCTTTTGTGCCCGTATCGGCGCGGGCAGAACAACTTGCCCACCCAACCCCACGCAAGACTGACGGCTTACTTTCCATGCCTTGCGTCCGGCAACCCGCTGCTACCCTGCTTTTCCCGGTATCGAATACAGTTGCAGGGTGCATCTGATTTGTAGTCCGGCTATGGGTTCGCTGGTATCGGCACGGGCGATCTGGCAGGTTTCAGCGCGGTAGGGCGCGCGCCAGTCGTTATTTAATTTATCAATAAAATCAAGTAGTTCAAGTTCATGTATGGCCGATATTTCTATCGTCAGGTCGTGGTGTGAGACATTTTTCAGATAGGCGGTCTGGGCATCGTCTCCCTGCGGGTTCATCGCTTGCGGTGGGGCAAGCGTGTAGCTCAGGGTGGTGGGCAGGCGGGTGTCGCGGTAGATGCCTTCCAGACGTTGCGCCCAGCCATCCCGGTCGGCTACGCCAACGAGCCCTAAACGGGTGAGTTGTTGGTATTTGGCGGCCAGCCGCTGGAGGGTGGCGAGATCGAAACTGAGCTTTTTGAGGTTGTCGCGCATCGCTGACAGTTGTTGTTCGGTTTGGCGGACGCTGTGTTCCTTGTCGTTGCGAAATTGGGCAACGCCGACAATCGCGGCGATGGCGATCAGCACGGCCAGGGCAAACAGAATGAGGGCTACTTTGGCCGGTTTGAGTACCACTAAATAGGCGTTCATGGTTGCTCCTTGACGGTATTCGCCCACGGTACGCTCATGCACCACAGGTTTTCGACCTGCCCGCTGTCCATGCCGATGCCGCCCTTGAGCGTGTTGATGAGTGAAAAGGCGGCAGGATCGGTCATGAGCTGCACACCGCTATGCGACTTGAGCGCCGCCGTAATGCCTTTGCGTATCTCTATTTGCGTGGCGGGCGGGGTGTCTTCGGTCACGAGGATGGAAAACTGCAATTCGGTAAAACGCTGCGGCGCGGACGCATCTGTCGTGTCAGGTGTGCTACCGCTTAACGGCGACAGGTCAATTTTTTGATTCACCAGCGGCAATTCGATGACGCTGTGTCCCTGGCAATAGCGATCGCCGGTGAACGGGAAACGGAAATTCAGGGTCTTGATGCGCACTTGGGGTTGGTTGGCAATCGCGCTGGCGACAAATTGCATGAGGGTGGCAGGGCTTGGGGCGGCCTCCATTTCCAGCGCGGCAAAGCGCGTGGCCTGGCGCACGACATCGGGGTCTGTTCCACTGGCGCTGATTTTGGCGGCCAGACGCTCACTCTCGGCGCTGGCAGTTTGCAAATCTGCGTTCAAGGCTTGTCCGCGACCGTGTAAGCGAAGGAGGGTGCGGAAATCCTCCTCTCCCAACACGATTACCGACAGCAGGCTGGCGGCGATGCCCAGATAGGCCGCTTTGCGCAGGTTATCGGCAAAGTTTCGGGCGCGCAACAACAAGGGGGCTAACTGTCCGCGTGGGCTTTGCGTGACGAATTCGAACAGCGGATGCAGGTAGGCTGCCCCCCCCTTTGGGGTCAACGCTTCTGGCAGGGGCAATAAGTTCAGACCCGCGTCAATAAGATGCGCGCTGATCGGGCTGGCATCGCCCAGATAGAGCAGGGGCGTATCGCCTTCCATGAGGTGACTGTTTTCGAGGTGCTGTCGGGTACGCAAAATTTCGCTGAAGACGTTGTCGTTATCGCCGTTGTTGCTGTTCTCGCTGTAGCGACGCACGCAGCGGGTCAGCACGGGGATGCCCTGTTTGATGGCGAGAATGCGCAAATAGTGGATGCTGGGTTGGACGACAATGACATTTTGGATGGCGAGCCTGCTGACCATCAGTGTGAGCAGCATGGCCATGCCCCAAACCCCAGCGATGGGGACATCTAGTTTGTCGAGCTGGAGGGTCACGGCTTCCGCCGAGGTCAGCCCGGTGGCGACGGCCTGTCCGGGGCGGAAATAGTTGCCTGAAATCAACGGGGCGGCGCGATACGCGCTGCGCGGGAGCGCGGCAGCCAGCTTGCGTTCCAGAAAATCGCTGCGATCCCGCCCGAATAACAGAGGGAGCTTGAACGCTTCCAGCGTTTCTTCAGGCAGGTTGGCGATGACCCATAGCTTGTCGCCGGGAGCCGGCATCTCGATTGCTTGCCATATCCGGTTTTCGCGGCGGTAATACCGCGCGCTGGAAGCATTGATGAACAGTACGGTTTTCATGACAGTTTAAGTTTGCTGATCGTGTCGTAAATGGGCCCTAGCACCGCCATCATGATCCAGCCCAGAATCAGACCCAGCACGATGGTGAGCGTGGGCTCGATGAGTGCCTGTACGCGGCTGATGGAGTCGTTGATGTCGCGGTTGTAAAAATAGGAAATGTTTTTCAGCGAGCCTGCCAGATCGCCCGTTTCTTCGCCGACTTTGATCATGCGGATGACCATTGAGGGAAACAGTCGTTGGGCGGCAAAGCCCTGGCTGATGGGTGCGCCGTTGGCGATGTCCGCACGCGCCTTGTTTATGGCTTCCTTGACGACCAGATTGCTGGTGATGTTGCCGCAATAGACCAATCCGTCCAGCACGGGAATACCGGTGCGGTAGGTCAGACCCAGCGTGTCGCTCACACGCGCCAGGATGATTTTTTTGATGATGATGCCGATGTAGGGGATGCGCAGTTGCGCGGCGTGCATCCACCGCCTGAAGCGGAGGTTGACCCTGGGCAGCAACATGAGCAGCGCGAGTGCGGCAAACGGTGCCGACACGATTATCCACCAGTATTTGACGAAGGCATCCGATACCCAGATCAAGAGTTTGGTTTGCAACGGAATCGTGCCGCCCATATTGGCGACAAAACCGATAATCTGCGGCACCAGATAAGTCATCAGAAACACCACCACGGAGCCGACCACGAGGGTCACGAAAGCGGGGTACATCAACAGCTGCTTGGTTTTGGAGGCCAGTTCATCCTGCCATTTGAGAGAATTGACGATTTCCTGCAAAACATAGGGCAACTGCCCCGTGCCTTCCCCAGCGCGTATCAGATTGGTGACCAGTTCGGGGAAAATACCGGGGTTGGCGGCGAAGGACTCCGAGATGGTCGAGCCGGAATCTATTTTTTCATAAAGATTGGCACACAGATTTTTGACCTTGGGGGTTTCCGCCGTATCGCGCAAATCGCCGAGAATGGCGAGTATCGGTACGCCCGCGCGGAACAGCATTTCGAGTTGGAATAGAAAGTTAATCAGATCGCGCCGCGCCAGACGGTGAACGGCATGGTGTTTGTCTTTCAACGGGCTGGAATGAATGAGTTCCAGATCGTTCTTTTTGAGTTGCGATTCCAGGTCGAATTCATTGAGCGCATCCATCTCGCCCTTGCTGATGTGGCCTGCGGCATCGGTTGCACGGTAACGGTAGAGTGCCATTATTCTGACGTGCGTTCGCTGAAATCAACGACGCGACGTACCTCATTGAGTGATGTCAACCCCTCGCAGACCCGCCGTATGCCATCCTCAATCAGCGGGATAAACTGGTGTGCCAGCGCGTAGTCGGTAATTTCTTTCAGGCCGGCGCGGCGGGAAACCATCTTGATCAGACCATGATCGAAGCGCAGGATTTCCATGATGGCCAGCCTCCCCTTGTACCCTTGGCCGTCGCATTCCGGGCAGCCGACCGGGCGGTAGAGGGTGACCTGTTCATCCGCATGCAGCCGCATCAACCTGCGTTCGGCGGCATCGGGCGTATGTGCCGCCTTGCACAGCGGGCAAAGTTTGCGCACCAGCCGCTGGGCGATGATGCCGATCAAATTGGAGGCAAAGATGTCGTCAACGATGCCCAGATCGTGCAGTCTTGAAATCGAACCCAGCGCCGAATTGGTATGCAGGGTGGAAAATACCTGATGCCCTGTCATGGCGGCGCGCAAAGCCATTTCGGCGGTGTCGTGGTCGCGGATTTCGCCCACCAGGATGATGTCCGGGTCCTGTCGCATCAACGAGCGTATGCCATTGGAAAAGTCCAGTTTGACGGTTTCCGAGATGGAAGTTTGCCGGGTCAGCGGCAGGGGATATTCCACCGGGTCTTCCAGCGTCATAATGTTTACGCCGTCGTCGTTGAGATGGTTGAGGATGGAATACAGGGTGGTGGTCTTGCCTGAACCGGTGGGGCCTGTGGCCAGCAAGATGCCTTCTGGGCGTTCCAACATGCGCAACAGCAGGTTGAGCTGCGCCTCGGTCATGCCGAGTTTATCCAGGCTGACGATGCCGAGCTTGCGATCCAATATGCGCAAGACGAAGTTCTCGCCGTGGATGGTGGGATGGGAAGCGGCGCGAAAGTCTATCTGGCGACCAAACAGCGAGAGCGAAATCCGTCCGTCCTGCGGGGCGCGGGTTTCGGCGATGTTCATGCC
>PEUR01000059.1:0-3573 GCA_002780675.1 Gallionellales bacterium CG03_land_8_20_14_0_80_55_15
TTCCCGGGTGCTAGTGTTTTGCCTACCAATAACGATACGAATGCAATCGCGGCAAGCCCGCTTATTGTGCCGCCGCAAACCGTCGCCGATTTGCTGGTCGGCTATCTGGAACAATGTGGTATCGAATATATATTCGGCGTGCCGGGCGGTGCCATCGAACCCCTATACAACGCCCTCGCCAGAAGCCGCCGCCGGGGCGGCATACGCCACATTCTGGCGCGGCACGAGACCGGAGCCGCTTTCATGGCAGACGGTTATGCGCGCGAAACGGGCAAAATCGGCGTTTGCTGTGCCACTTCCGGCCCGGGTGCCACCAACCTTATCACCGGTGTTGCCTGCGCCTACGACAATAACATTCCCCTGCTGGCGATTACCGGACAACCCGCATTGCCTTCCTTCGGCAAAAACCCGCTCCAGGAATCAAGCTGTACCGGGATCAATACGCTGGCCATGTTCCGGCATTGCACCCGCTACAATTCTCTGGTATCCCATCCGCTGCAAATGGAAGCCAAACTGATTTCCGCGCTGCAAAGTGCTATCCGTGCGCCGGGACCCTCCCACCTGACCGTTCCGGTGGATGTGTTCCGCAGCCCCAGCCCCCATCAGGTATCCCGTTACGATCTGCACAGTCTGCTGGCAGCGGCCTCTCTGGTGGATGACGATGCGGTCGAAACGCTGCGAAAGATGTTGTTTGAAGCGGACAATGTCGTCCTACTGATTGGTAGCGGGTGCGGTGAAGCGATCGGTACGATACTCCAGTTCGCCGCACTAAAAGGCACGCCTTTCGTCACGACACCGGACGGCAAGGGGCTGGTCAACCCGCAGCATGCACTGTTTTGCGGTGTTTTTGGTTTCGCTGGACACGCCTCGGCCAGGGCCGCACTGAGCGACAAATCGGTGGACTTGATTTTGGCAATCGGTACCAGCATGGGCGAATGGAACAGCGGTGGCTGGTGCGAGACTCTGCTCAATGAACGGTTGGTGCATATTGACGAATCCGAAGAACACCTGTCACACACACCGATGGCGCGCCTGCATGTACGCGGGCGTATCCTGTCGGTATTCAACCGTCTCGTCGAGCAGCTGTATGACCAGAACAAAACAGGCCACCTCAAACATTACCAGCGGCTTGCTCCGCGCGAACCGGAGGGCGTTGAGGGCAATCCGCAGCAAATGCTGGCAGCGCCCGGCAAATACCGGAGCAATGCGACACCGATCACGCCGCAACGGCTGATGCGCGAATTGGGGCGACGGTTTCCGCCTACCACGCGTTTCCTCGCCGATGCCGGCAACAGCGTTGCCTGGGCAGTTCACTATTTGCACCCCGATATTGACCGGCGTTTTGGCGAAAGGCGGATAGGCGGCGGCGCTCGCAAAATCTCGCTGGGACAACGCAAAAGCACGGGCGGCTGGCTGCGCGTCACGGTGGATTTTGCACCGATGGGCTGGGCTATCGGCGGCGCAATCGGCACGGCGGCCGCCAATCCCTCCGTGCCGGTAGTCTGCATTACCGGCGATGGCAGCCTGTTGATGAACGGCCAGGAAATTTCGGCCGCCGCCGCCGAAAAATTGCAGGTTATTTTCGTGGTACTCAACGATCAGGCTCTGGGCATGGTCAAGCACGGCCAGCGGCTGGCGGAAGCCGAACCCATCGCTTACGAACTGCCCCAGGTAGATTTTTGCAAGCTCGCGGCAGCCATGGGCATACCCGGCCACGTCATCCGTTCGCCGCAAGAACTGGACAATCTCGATTTCAATGCCCTCCTGCAACGTAGGGGGCCGACGCTGCTCGACGTGCGCATAGACCCCGATGAAGTCCCTCCCATGTTGCTACGCATCAAAACCTTAGGAAACCGCAAATGACGACCGATAAAATCCACACGCGCATCTGGCGCGAAGAACCCGAACCCGACAATGCTTTCGCCACCCGTGCCGCCTATTGCCGGGGTTACGACGTTTACGGCGAGATGCTGGGACAAGCGCGCTGGGTCGAAATGCTTTACCTGCTGTTCCGGGAAGAAGCGCCGACGGCAGCCCGGGCGGATTTACTGGAAGCCCTGGCGGTAGCACTCGCCAATCCCGGCCCGCGCGATGCCTCGGTTCACGCCGCCATGTGCGGCGGTGTCTGCGGCTCGACCGCCGCTTCCTCGCTGATGGCAGCGCTGGGAGTGGGAGCCGGGCAACTGGCCGGAGGTCATGAAGTGTTTCTGGCGATGCAAGGCTGGGTCGAATGCGGCACTGATTTAGGCGCATGGCAAAAACGCCTCGCCGGACTGGCAACGATTCCGGGCAGCATCTGGCCCGCGCCCGAACATCCCCCGGGTTTCGATCCCTACGGGGTCAGTACGGCCACCCCGGTAAAACAGACACTTGCCTGTCTCGCAGGCTTCAATGCGGGCTCGCATCTGTCCTGGTTGCAGCAAAATTTGCCCGACATGGAAGCGGCGGCGGGTTGCCCACTCACCTTGTCCGGTATCGCTGCCGCCGCTTTCAGTGATTTGGACTTTAGCCCGGAACAGGGCGAAATGTTGCACCTGCTGTTGCGCCTGCCGGGGGCGGCCGCCCATGCCCTGGAACAAAGCTCCATCGGTTACAAGAAGTTCCCGTTTGGCACCGTGGAACTGGAAAGTACAGCGGAACTGGAAAGTTCGCTGGAATTGGAACACACGGTGCAACTGAAAAATAAGGAACACGCATGAACACGTACAAAAACGACCCCAGCCTGCTACAGGAAAACGTCGGAATAGTGAAAAGCCGCATGGGTGCTTTTTACCCCGGCAGCCACGTCATTTTTCGCGGCCACGACCTGCACGCGGATTTAAAGGATATGGATTGGCTGGAGCTTTATGTGTTCGGCATCACCGGTCGCCGCTACACTAAAAAACAGTTGCGGCTGATGCATTCCATGTGGACTTACACCAGTTACCCGGATGTCCGGCTGTGGAACAACCGCGTGGCGGGGTTGGCGGGCAGTTCCCGCAGCACCGGAACTTTGGGCATGGCGGCGGCCCTGGCGGTTTCCGAGGCTTCAATATATGGGCGCGGTTCAGACATGCGCGCCATAGACTTTTTGATCCGCACTCTCCAACAGATGGATGAAGGGTACGAACTTGACGAATGCATCCGGCAAGAGCTGGAATCGCACCGCAGCATCGCTGGTTATGGTCGCCCTGTAGTTAATGCGGACGAACGCATCGCGCCTTTGTTGGCGCTCGCCCAGAGTCTGGGACTGGATCAGGGGCCATATCTGCGTTTGGCATTGGCAGTGGAAGAAAAATTGCTTGTCGGTCGCTGGCGCATGAAAATGAACTACGCTGGATTGGTCGCCCCTCTAGTGGTAGACCTCGGCTTTTCGCCGCGCGAATATTACCTGTTTTCATTTCCGGCTTTTCTGGCCGGAATGCCGCCTTGTTTCATCGAAGCGTCCGACAAACCGGAAGGCACGTTGTACCCTGCCGCTTGCGCCGACATTCAGTATCAAGGAAAATCCCGGCGGCGCTGGACCAAGCCGGACAAAAATTGATGGCTGGCGCACCCACACAAATGACAAGGAAACTCATGCCCTCCTCGCAC
>PEUR01000059.1:3624-5555 GCA_002780675.1 Gallionellales bacterium CG03_land_8_20_14_0_80_55_15
GCGCAGAATTCCGAAGAGGAAGACCTGGCGCTGGTCTACGGCGACGCCACCACCCTCGCCATCGCCACCGGCGGTCAACAAGCCATTACCCGCGCACCGGCAGCGGCGACCGTGATCACGGCGCGCGACATCGCAGCCATGGGGGCTACCGACCTGGATCGGGCGCTGGAATCCGTGCCGGGACTGCATGTTTTCATGAATAATGTCGGCTTAAATCCGATTTACAGCTTTCGTGGCATCGCTACCAGCCGCAACCCGCAGGTGCTGATGCTGGTCAATGGCATCCCCATCACCAGTGTTTTTGCCGGTGATCGCAGCCAGATTTGGGGCGGCATGCCGCTGGAAAATGTGGCGCGCATCGAGGTGATGCGCGGTCCCGGTTCGGCGCTGTATGGCGCGGATGCCTTCTCCGGGGTGATCAATGTCATCACCAGGACGGCGGCAGACCTCCAGGGCAGCGAATACGGCGCGCGCGCGGGCAGCTTTAACAGCCGCGATGTGTGGATACAACACGGCGGCAAACTCGGGATACTGGATGCCGCCTTTTATCTGCGCGCAGGGAATAGCGATGGCCAAAAAGGCATCATTCAGCAGGATGCGCAAACCGCCCTGGATACCCGCTTCGGTACTAACGTATCGCTCGCCCCCGGCCCGCTCAACGCCCAAAACCAGTCGCTGGATGCGCGCGCCGACTTGTCCTATCAGGCGTGGCGCGGACGGGCGGGCTATCAACAACGCGAACTGGGTGTGGGCGCGGGGGTAGCGGGTGCGCTCGATCCCAACGGGCGCGGCCATTCGTCCAGGTTATATCTGGACATGAGCTACGAGCAGGCAGACTGGATGCCGAATTGGGATGTATCCGGGGTCATCGGCTATTACGACATCAAGGACAAGCCGGGCAATCCGGCCTACACCCTGTTTCCGGCGGGCGCATTTGGCGGCGCTTTCCCTAACGGCATGATCGGCAATCCGGGGCATTCCGAACAGCACACCCACGCCAGTGTTACCGCCGTTTATACCGCTTTCGCGCAACATCTGCTGCGTGTCGGCACGGGCTTCCGAGTGGATGACCTGTATGCGGCCCAGGAGACCAAAAACTACGATGCAACTTTTGCCCCCTTGCCCGGCCTGGTGGATGCGACCGGCAATCCGGCGCTGGTCTATATGCTGCCGCACAAGCGCAAGCTGGCCTATTTGTTTGCTCAGGACGAATGGAATTTCGCCAGGGACTGGACCTTGACGGCAGGGGTGCGGCACGACCAATACTCGGACTTCGGCGGCACCACCAATCCCCGCCTCGCGCTGGTGTGGGACGCAGCCTACAACGTCGTGGTCAAGGCCATGCATGGCACGGCCTTCCGCGCGCCCTCCTTCGCCGAGCAATACTCGATCAACAATCCGGTGGCAGTCGGCAGTTCCACCATCAAACCCGAGACGATCACCACCGATGAACTGGGCGTTTCCTGGCAACCTTTGGACGGGCTGAAAACCAATCTGAATATTTTCCGCTACCAGATGCGCAACATCATCTTGCCCGTCGCTGCGGTGTACCAGAATAGCGGCAACCAAACCGGGCGCGGTCTGGAACTGGATGCCACGCTGGATGTCACCAGCAAGCTGCGCCTGAGCGGCAATTTTTCCTTGCAGCACTCGCTGGACGGCGCGACCGGACAGGATGCGGGCATGGCACCGCACCGACATCTGTTCGCCCGCGCCGACTGGCGTTTCGCGCCGCTATGGCAGCTCGGTACGACGATCAATAACGTGAGTGGCAGAATGAGAGAGCCGGGCGATGTGCGTGCGCTGGTGCCAGACTACACCACGGTGGATTTGACTTTGCGGCGCGAAAAATTCGCGGGCGGCTGGGAGATGCGCGCCATGGTGACAAACCTGTTCAATCGCGATGCCAGAGAACCCACCTTCAAAGCGGT
>PEUR01000151.1:0-1582 GCA_002780675.1 Gallionellales bacterium CG03_land_8_20_14_0_80_55_15
GCGCTGCTGCTGATTGGGGCGGCACAGGCCGAGGTGGCTGTGCCGCCGCCCACCCAGCGCGTCACCGATCTGACCGCCACGCTGGATGCGGGGCAGACGCAGTCGCTTGAAGCGCGCCTCGCGGCTTTTGAGCAACAGAAGGGCGCGCAGTTGGCGGTATTGATCGTGCCGACCACCCAGCCGGAAACCATCGAGCAATATGGCCTGCGCGTGGTCGAGGCGTGGAAGCTGGGGCGCAAAGGGGTGGACGATGGTGTGTTGTTGCTGGTTGCAAAAGATGATCGCGCCTTGCGCATCGAGGTGGGCTATGGGCTGGAAGGCGCATTGAACGATGCCACGGCCAACCGTATCGTCGAGGAAATCATCGTGCCGCCTTTCAAAGGCGGCGAGTTTTATTCAGGAATTGAGGCGGGTGTCGCCGCCATCATCAAGGTCATCGAGGGTGAACCCTTGCCGCCGCCCAAAAAATTGAGCGTCGCTGCGGGGCAGGACATGCAGTCTTTGATGTTCATCGGGTTTGTGATCGTGGTCGCGGTGGGGGGAATGTTGCGCGCCATGCTGGGGAGAGTTCCTGCCGCCTTACTGCTAGGCGGCGTGCTGGGCGGGCTGGCCTGGTTGCTGCTTGCTTCCGCCTTAATCGCCCTGTTGGCAGGTCTGGCGGCATTCGTGTTTGTGTTGCTGGGTGGAATAGGGCGAGGCATGGGCGGCGGAGGCTTCGGCGGAGGTGGGGGCAGTTTTGGGGGGGGCGGCTTTGGTGGAGGGGGCGGCGGCTTCGGCGGGGGCGGTGCTTCGGGGCGCTGGTGAGGGTATTGCTGGGGATAAGATGAATTTCAAACGGGTCATGTTGCATCTCTTTACTGGGCGCGCCGCCGTGCGGCGCGTTTTTTCGCGCCATACCCTGGCGGAAATCGAGCGCGCCATCAAGGCTACTGAAGCGCTGCACGACGGGCAGATACGCTTTGCGGTAGAGGCCTCACTGGAGCTTATGCCGCTGCTGACGGGGCAGAGCGCACGGCAACGCGCGATCGAGGTGTTTTCCCGCTTGCATGTTTGGGATACCCAACATAATAACGGCGTGTTGATTTATCTGTTGCTGGCGGATCGCGATGTCGAGATTGTCGCCGATAGAGGCATTCATGTCAGGTTGGAGCAAGCGGTCTGGGAGGGAATATGCCAGCAAATGGAAACTGCGTTTCGTGCCGGACATTTTGAAGCGGGCGTACTCGCCGGAATCCATGCCGTGGGTGAACACCTGGCACGCCATTTTCCGGCGCGCGGCGACAAACCCAATGAAATGCCGGATGCACCGATCATTTTATAAACGCCACGCCGGTGATTTTACAAGGGGGAGCAAGCGACCATGGCAACCGAAACCGAACTCAAATTACGCATCACCCCCGAGCATCTCGCCAGGCTGAGGCGACATCGCCTGTTCAAGACGCATCAGCTTACCGCTCCCGTCACGCGCCATCTGCACAATATTTATTTTGATACCCCCAAGCTCGATTTGAACAAGCACGAAATGGCTTTGCGGTTGCGCCGTGTAGGCGGACGCTGGCTGCAAACCTTGAAGGGGGGCGGG
>PEUR01000151.1:1772-2963 GCA_002780675.1 Gallionellales bacterium CG03_land_8_20_14_0_80_55_15
TCATCGAGGTGTGCATGGATCACGGCGAGGTAAAAACCTCGCAGCGTAGCGCGCCCATCTGCGAGGTGGAGCTGGAACTCAAATCCGGCGAAGCGCAGCAGTTGTTCGAGCTGGCGCTGGCGATACTGGAAATCGTACCGTTCGAGCTGGAAGCCGTGAGCAAGGCGGAGCGGGGTTTTCGCCTGATGTCAGAATTCATTGAGCAGCCAGTCAAGGCCGAACAGCCGAAGTTGTCGAAGAAAATCCAACGAACCGAATTGCTGCAAACGCTGATCTGGTCGTGTTTGTTGCATTTGCAGCAAAACCTTCATGGCATGGTTGCCGGCAACCATGCCGAATATCTGCACCAGATACGGGTGGCGTTGCGTCGGCTGCGCGTGGCATTGGGCATGGCCGCGAGCATACACGCCGATGAGCAATTAAACGCGTTGCGTGAGGAAGTGGCCGCCCTGGGTGTGACCTTTGGGCGAGTGCGCGAATGGGACGTATTTCTCGTTGAGGTGATGCATCCTGCCGCTGCACAAAGACCGGGGGAGGGTGCGATGCAAGTCTTGTTGAGTGAGAGTGAACAGCGGCGTACCGACAGTTACGCCGCCTTGCGCGATACCGCCCTGACGTGCGATATTCAGCGCCTGATGCTGCGTTTTGCCCTCTGGATGAATAGTCCGTATTGGCAACAATTGGCTGCGGACGCGACTGACAACGAAGGGATGCCGAGTGGGCGTGATTTTGCGACACGCCATTTGCACCACCTGGCCAAAGTCTACCGGCGCGAGTTGGCGTATCTGGATAGATTGGTTGCCTCTCCAGACATCAATTTGTATTTTCAGCAACTTCATGCCTTGCGTATTAACGTTAAGAAATTGCGTTATAGTATTGATTTTTTTAAGTATTTATATGGAAATAAAAAATCAGAAAGCTATCTGGTCGCCTTGGTATCCGTTCAGGAAACACTGGGCAAAATTCATGATTGCCTGATGGCACATCGCCTGCTGGAAATTTTGTCAGAACATTCGGGTATGTCGGGTTATGCTGAAGCGGTACGCTTGATTAGGGAAAACTTGTCGCAAAACTTATCGGACGAATTGAAATTGCTACATAAACCACTTGAACGGTTTGGCAAACAGACTGCTTTCTGGAAGAAATAGTTATCTCTGTCATTAGCCGTTCGCCACGTCTTCCAGCACTTTC
>PEUR01000220.1 GCA_002780675.1 Gallionellales bacterium CG03_land_8_20_14_0_80_55_15
GTTTGCAGGCGTTGATCGCGGCGGCGCTGGAAAACAACCGCGACTTGCGTATCGCCACCGCGCGCATCGCTGAAGCCCGCGCGCGCTACGGCATTGTTCAGGCCGACCGCCTGCCGAACGTGAATCTGAATGCGCAGCGCAGCGCGTCCTTGTCTCCGGCCAGCACCTCGTTTACGGGCAAACCCTTTCAGGCGCAACGCTACGATGTGAACGTCGGTCTGGTGTCGTTCGAGCTGGATTTCTGGGGCAGAGTCGCCAGTCTGAATGCGGCGGCGAAGGCCAATTTTCTGGCAACCGAAGCCGCGCAGCGCGCCTTCCGCCTATCGCTGATCGCTGACGTGGCCAGTGCCTATTTGTCGTTGCTGGAGTTGCAGGAACGCAGCCAGTTGGCGGAATCCACAACCCGGGGGCGCGCTGAAATGCGGGCGTTAATCGGCAAGCGCCGGGATGCAGGCGTGTCAGGCGATCTGGATGCCTTGCAGGCGGAAGGCGCATATCAGGCCGCGTCAGCCGAGCAGGCGAATTTGCAACGCCAGCGCGCCGCCGCCGAAAATCTGCTGGTGATGCTGGTGGGAAAAATACCCGCCGAAATGCCCGCCGGGCGCAGTCTGGCCGGACAAGATATACCCGATGATTTGCTCGCTGGTGTACCCAGTGACGTGTTGTTGCAACGCCCGGATGTCTTGTCCGCCGAGCAGCGGCTGATCGCCTCCAACGCCAACATCGGCGCGGCGCGCGCGGCCTTTTTGCCGCGCATCAGTCTGACCGGGGCTTTCGGCACGGCCAGCCGCCAGCTGAGCGGCTTGTTCGGCGCGGGCAGCGATGCGTGGAATTTCCAGCCCGCGCTGACCTTGCCGTTGTTCGATGCGGGCAGGAATGCCGCCAATGTGGATGTGGCCGAGGCGCGCCGTGTCATCGCCGTCGCCGAGTACGAAAAGACGATTCAACTGGCGTTCCGCGAAGTGGCGGATTTGCTGGCTGCCCGCGCAGCGCTCAATGCCCAGCTGGTCGCGCAACAAGCCAACACACAGGCGCAAAACCAGCGCTTGAAGTTGGTTGAGGCGCGTTATCGGGCGGGTATCGCCAATCATCTGGAGCTGCTGGACGCAGAGCGGGATGCCTACGCCGCAGCACAAGGCGAGTTGCAAGTCCGGCGCGCCAAACTGGCGGCGGCAACGCAACTGTACAAGGCGCTGGCCGGTGATGAAACGGGGAAGACTCGATGAACCTTAAAACCTTTGCTCACCCACAAAAATCACTATATAAATCAACAGGTTGCATATATTTAGCGATTCACCCGTCAGGGGATGACGCTAGTCGTGATAGGTGTCTGAATTTGTTCGTGTTTTTCGTGGACAAATGCTTTTTTCAGGATGAATAACATGCCCAGTGGCAGCGAACAGACGCGTACCCGCTTGCTGGAAGCGGCGCGTGAGGTGTTTGCAGCGCACGGTTTTCAGGGCGCGACGGTGCGCGAGATTTGCCGCCGTGCCGAGGCCAATGTCGCGGCGGTGAACTATCACTTCGGCAGCAAGGACGAGCTGCTCGCCGAGGCGTTGAATTTCAATGCGCTCAAGGCGCTGCAAGCGGCGCACCCGGGTGCCACCCCAGAAGTCCGCCTGCGCCTGTTTATCCGCGATTTTATGCTGCTGCTGCTGGACGAAAAAAGCGCCTCCCGGCAATGCCGCATCATGGCGCGCGAACTCGCCGATCCGACCCCGGTGCTGGATCAGATCGTGAAACAAGGCATCGCCCCGCTGCATGATTTTTTGGGCGGACTGGTAGGCGAAATCGTCGGCGAGCAAGTGAGCGATGCGGTGCGACTGCGCTGTGTGTTCAGCATCCTGGGGCAATGTTTGTTCTACTACCACGCAGAACCCGTGCTGCAACGCCTGCATCCCGAATTGCGCTACGATGCTGCGGAAATCGAGGCGATTGCGACGCATATTGCTGATTTCTCGCTGACGGCGCTGCTCGCCAAAAAGTCAGGCTAAAGCGGCTGGTTGAATTACAATCTGGTTTATTTTGTCGGACACCCCCATGCAACAACTCACGATCACCCGCCCCGACGACTGGCATTTGCATCTGCGCGACGGTGCGTTGATGCAATCGGTGTTGCCCGACACCGCACGGCAGTTCGCCCGCGCCATCGTCATGCCCAATTTGCGCCCACCTGTGACCACGACCGCGCTGGCGCTGGAATATCGTCAGCGTATCCTCGCCGCGCTGCCTGCGGGTATGAAGTTCGAGCCGCTGATGACGCTATATCTGACCGACAACACCAGCGCCGAAGAGATACGCAAGGCCAAGGCCAGCGGCGTGGTGCATGCGGTGAAGCTGTATCCGGCGGGCGCGACCACCAATTCCGATGCAGGCGTGACCGACATCCGCAACACTTACGCGGCACTGGAAGAAATGCAGCGTTGCGGGATGCCGCTCTTGGTGCACGGCGAAGTGACCGACAGCAACATAGATATTTTCGACCGCGAGGCGGTGTTCATCGAGCGCGTGATGCAGCCGCTATTGCGCGACCTGCCTGAGTTGCGCGTGGTGTTCGAACACATCACCACGCTGGATGCCGCGCAGTTCGTCGCCAGTGCGCCTGCCACCCTCGCTGCCACGCTCACGCCGCAACACCTGCTCTACAACCGTAACGCCATGCTGGCAGGCGGTATCCGCCCGCACTACTATTGCCTGCCGATACTGAAGCGCGAGACGCACCGTGTAGCGCTGGTAAAAGCCGCCACCAGCGGCAACAAGAAATTCTTCCTCGGCACCGACAGCGCCCCGCACGCCCAACACACCAAGGAAGCCGCCTGCGGCTGCGCCGGTTGCTACACCGCACATACTGCCCTTGAACTGTACGCCGAAGCCTTCGAGGTGGCGGGTGTACTGGACAAACTGGAAGCCTTTGCCAGCTTCTATGGTGCGGATTACTATGGTCTGCCGCGCAATACCGATACC
>PEUR01000090.1 GCA_002780675.1 Gallionellales bacterium CG03_land_8_20_14_0_80_55_15
CGTCCACATGACCGCTGACCAGATGCCCGCCCAGCCGGTCAGCCAAACACAACGCTTTTTCCAGATTGACCGGCGCACCTTCTGCATCCAGCCCCACCGTGCAATTGAGCGTCTCCCGCGACACTTCTACCGTAAAGGTGTCGGCGCTATGCGCGATGACCGTCAGACACACGCCGTTCACCGCGATGCTGTCGCCCAGGTGCACATCGCTCAAATCCAGCCGGTGCGTTTCGATTTCCAGGCGCAACCCGCCCGCACGGTCAGTCGCCTGTTTGATACTGCCGACATCGGCAATGATTCCACTGAACATTAAAAACTCCCTCCCTAACCCTCCCCCTGTCAGGGGGAGGGGATCCTATTATCCGGCTCGCCCTCAGAACACCTCTCAAACCATCCCTGTCAGGGGGGCATCACGAAGCCACTTTGACGATGATGCGCAAATCCTTGCCGATTTGCCGCACATCCTGCCAGGTTAAATTGACGCGCTGAGCCAAGTCGGTCAGTTCGCCCAAGGCCGCGATGCCTCTGGCCGCATCACCCAGCAAGGCGGGTGCGACGTAGAGCAGCAATTCGTCCACCCATCCGGCGCGCAACAGCGCGCCGTTGAGAACAGCACCCGCTTCCACCAACACCTCATTGCAACCGCGCGCAGCAAGATCGCGCAACATGGCGGGCAAATCCACCTGCCCGTTGCCGTCCGGCAACACCACTACCGTTGCACCTACATCCTGCAACTGATTGATTTTTTTATCATTCTGATGTGCGGCATAAATTAACGTCGCACCGCCCCGCAAAACTTTCGCCTCCAGCGGGATGCGCAACCGGCTGTCCAGCACCACCCGCAACGGCTGTCGAACCCACGCACCCCCTCCCCTTGCCAAGGGAGGCCGGGAGGGATTTCGCACATTTAACTGCGCATCGTCGCACAAAATCGTGTCTATGCCTGTCAGCACGGCACAAGCGCGCGCGCGCCAATGTTGCACATCGAGCCTGGCTTCTGCCCCCGTGATCCACTGGCTGACTCCGTTGGACAAGGCGGTGCGCCCGTCCAGACTCATGCCGACCTTGCTTCTGAGCAGCGGCCTCCCGCGTGTCATGCGGGCGAAGAATCCTGCGTTCAACTCGCGTGCCGCCGCTTCCATCAAACCGCATTCGACCTCAATTCCCGCCGCACGCAAGCGTGCAATACCCTGCCCTGCCACCAGCGGATTCGCATCCTGCACGGCGACCACCACCCGCGCCACGCCCGCACGAACCAGCGCATCGGCACAGGGCGGGGTTCTGCCGTGATGGCTGCACGGTTCGAGCGTGACGTAAGCCGTCGCCCCCCGCGCCGCCTCACCCGCTTCGCGCAAGGCATATACTTCGGCGTGCGACTCCCCGGCTCTTCTATGCCAGCCGCTGCCAACGGCTTTCCCATCCCGCACTACCACGCAACCGACACGCGGATTGGGGCTGGTCGTGTATAAACCCAGCTCCGCCAGATGCAGTGCCTCGGCCATCCAGCTACTGTCTTCCTTGACCAACATCAATCCGCCTTGGCGGGGGTGCGCCTGTCGCGCACCTCCTTGATCGCATCGGTGAAATCGCCCACATCCTGAAAGCTCTTATAGACCGAGGCAAAACGAATGTAGGCGACTTTGTCCAGCTTCAACAATTCCTGCATCACCCACTCGCCGACCTGGCGCGAACCGACTTCCCGCTCGCCCAGAGCATACAAATGCTGAATGACGCAATCGAGCGCCGCTTCCACCCGTTCGGCGGGAACCGGGCGCTTGTGCAAGGCGCGCTTGAAACTGGTGCGCAATTTTTCTGCATCGAACTCGCTGCGCGTCCCGTTTTGCTTGACCACCTGCGGCATATGCAACTCCACCGTCTCAAAGGTGGTAAAGCGTTTGTCGCACGACACGCAGCGGCGGCGACGGCGAATGCTGTCGCCCTCCTCGCTCTCGCGGGTATCCACCACCTGGGTGTCGTGACCTTTACAGAAGGGGCATTTCATAGAAGATTGGAAAGTGGCAAGTGGAAAGTGGAAAGTGGAAAGTCACCCTCCCACTGACCACCCCCTACTCTCCACTCACCGCTTTACGCGCCGTACACCGGGAACTGGGTGGTCAATTTCTTGACTTCAGCCGCAACGTGGGCAATCACCGCCTCGTCGTTGGGCACGTCCAGCACGTCAGCGATCAGGTTGGCGAGTTTTTCGGCTTCCAGTTCCTTGAAGCCGCGCGTGGTCATCGCTGGGCTGCCGACACGGATGCCGCTCGTGACAAACGGTTTTTGCGGGTCATTCGGGATGGCGTTCTTGTTGACGGTGATATGCGCGCGCCCCAAAGCCGCTTCGGCATCCTTGCCGGTCAGATGCTTGGCTTGCAAATCAACCAGGAAGACGTGGCTGTCGGTGTGTCCCGATACGATGCGCAGACCGCGCGCTTGCAACACTTTGGCCATGACGCGCGCATTTTCGACCACTTGAATTTGATACGCCTTGAATTCCTTGCTGCCTGCCTCCTTGAAGGCCACCGCTTTGGCAGCGATAACGTGCATCAACGGGCCGCCTTGCAGGCAAGGAAAGATCGCCGAATTCAGCGCTTTTTCATGTTCCGCCTTGGCCAGAATCAGCCCGCCGCGCGGGCCGCGCAGGGTTTTGTGGGTGGTGGTGGTGACAAAATCGGCGATACCGACCGGGGAAGGATACACGCCCGCCGCAACCAGTCCGGCATAGTGCGCCATGTCCACGAACAGATACGCGCCGACGCTGTCGGCAATTTGACGGAAACGCTTCCAGTCTATGACCAGCGCGTAAGCCGAAGCGCCCGCCACGATCATCCGGGGCTTGTGTTCGGTCGCCAGACGTTGCACTTCGTCGTAGTCAATTTCTTCCTTGTCGTTCAGGCCGTACTGGATGGCGTTGTACAGCTTGCCGCTGATATTCACCG
>PEUR01000078.1 GCA_002780675.1 Gallionellales bacterium CG03_land_8_20_14_0_80_55_15
CTGGAAAGCGCGCGACACACACTCCTGGCGCTGAATGCCACAGAGGACGGTACGGTGCAATCGCTATTTCTCGCGGCAGTGCAGGCTTATTACCAGATTCAAGCGACACGCGCCGCGCTCGATGCGGCAGACGTTTCCGAGCAGGCCGCGCAGCAAAGTTTCAAGGTGGCCGATGCGCGCTATCGGGCGGGCAGCGCCACCCCCGCCGATAAACTCAGCGCCCAAACCGCCTGGTCACAAACCACGCTCAACCGCATCACGGCACAAGGCGCACTGAAAATTGCACAGGGGAATCTGGCCAACCTGCTGGGGCTGGATGCCAATACCAGCGTGCGACTAGTTGCGCCCCTTGCCTCTTTGATTCCCCCTCCCCGTCAAGGGGAAGTCTGGGATGGGGAGGGGGTAAAGCTGCCAGATGAACTCGCTGTGCTAAAGGATTTTGAACAGAATGTCGCGGCTTTAATCGAGCAGGCTCGGCAGAGCCGCCCTGATTTACAGGCGGCACAAGCTACGCTGAAGGCGGCACAAGCCAATGCGGACGCGGCGCGCGCGGCGGGCAAGCCGACGCTTGCACTGACCGCTGCCGCCAACCAGAACAACAGCGAGGGCATCAACACCAACAGTTCAACGCTGGGCTTGAATTTGAGCGTGCCGCTGTTTTCGGGTTACGCGCCAACTTACCGGATACGCGCAGCCTTGGCGCTGGTCGAAACCCGCAAGGCGCAACTGGAACGGATACGCCTGCAAGTGGCGCTGGATGTCTGGACGGCGTGGCAGAACCTGACCACCGCCACAGAAACCCTGCGCACCACGGCAGATTTACTGGGCAGCGCAGCGCAATCCGAACGTGTCGCGCGCGGACGCTATCAGGCGGGAGCGGGCATTATGCTGGATGTGCTGAACGCGCAAACCACGCTGGCCGCCGCACGCCAGCAACGCATCCAGGCTGAACTGAACTGGAACGTCAGCCGCGCAGCCCTGGCACAGGCGATGGGCCATCTGGATGCCGGAATGCTGCGCACGGACAATAACGAACCTCGGTAACGCGCCAAAACCATGAAAAAAATATTGCACTCCCCGTTTGTTCTCTTGCTGCTTGCCGCCAGTCTGATTCTGGCGGCTTATCTGGCTTATCAGCAATTCAACAAAGTGCCACCGCTATATCGCCTGCAAAGCGTGGAACGCGGCGATCTCAGCCAGACGGTTTCCGCCAACGGCACGATCAATCCGGTGACGCTGGTGAATGTCGGCACGCAGGTTTCCTGTACAGTAAAAAAACTGTATGTGGATTTCAACAGCGAAGTCGAAAAAGGCCAGATACTGCTGGAACTGGATAATGCGCTGCTCGCCGCGCAACAAAAACAAAGCCTGTCCAGCGTGCAAAGTGCAAAAGCCTCGCTGGAACTGGCGACTGCCAATGAGGCGCGCACCCGCAATCTGTATGTGCAGGAATACGCCTCAAGGCTGGAGCTGGACACGGCGGTTCAAGCCAAAAAAGCGGCACTCGCCCAGTTGAATCTGGCACAGGCCACGGTGGAAAAAGACCGCGCCAACCTCGCCTATTCGGTGATCCGCTCACCGGTGTCCGGTGTCGTGGTGGATCGCTCGGTGGATGTCGGCCAAACCGTAGCGGCCAGTTTGCAAACGCCAACGCTGTTCAAAATCGCGCAAGATTTGACCCGAATGCAGATTGACGCGAATTTTGCCGAGGCCGACATCGGCAGCATCCGTGTAGGCCAAGCCGTTCATTTCACGGTGGATGCCTTCCCGGACAGGAATTTTCAAGGGGCGGTGCGGCTGATACGCCTGAACCCGACCAACCAGCAAAATGTCATCACCTACGATGTCGTGATCAATGTAAGCAACCCGGAACTGATTTTAATGCCCGGCATGACCGCCTATGTGAGCATCGCGGTCGCGGTGCGTAAGGATGCCTTGCTCGTACCCAATGCCGCCTTGCGCTTCAAACCTTCCAGTCATGAAAAACTTAATAATCATAAAGATAGCAAAGAATCCTCGCGTGCTAACTCAAGTAATAATGCCGCCCAAAGCCCCCGCAAGGACGGTTTTTTCGGCAAGGTCTATGGGTTGAAAAAAGGGGAACTTGTCCCCGTCACGGTGAAGCTCGGCATCACCGACAACCGCAATACCGAGATACTTTCCGGCGACCTCAAAGTGGGCGATCAACTGGTGACGGGCGACTTGCTAGCGGCTGAAAACGGCCAGGCCAGCAGCTCACAGCCGTTGCGCATGAGGATGTTCTGATGATAGCCACAAGAAACCCCTTTACGTCATTACGGCGTAGGCCGGAATCCAGCGAAACAAAAAACCCGCGTAGCGGACAAAACCTTAACCTGGCCCTACTGCGCGGGAAATACTTAACAAACCGGATTTCCGCCCCACGCCCACGCGGGGGCAAGCCCTGCGCGGGAATGACGAATTTTTTAAAGATTTCCAGATGAACCCCGAGGTCATTCGCATCGAAGGCTTAGGCAAGTCCTACCAGGCCTCTGCCGGCGCGTTTCCGGCGCTGAAAGCGGTCAAGCTGACGATAAGAAAAGGCGAATTTGTCGCCATCATGGGGCCGTCCGGGTCGGGCAAATCGACTTTCATGAACATCCTCGGCTGTCTGGACGCCCCCACAATCGGGCGTTACGAGATGGAGGGGCGCTCGGTCGCTGAACTTGACCGCGACGAACTGGCCTTGTTGCGCAATCGCACCATCGGTTTTGTGTTTCAGGGCTTCAATCTGCTGCCGCGCATGACGCTACGCGATAACGTCGCCTTGCCGCTGATCTATTGCGGCGTGAAAAAGGCAGAACGCCAGGCACGCGCAGAAACGTTGCTGGTTAAAGTGGGTCTGGCCGACAAGGCGGACTCGCTGCCCAACCAGATTTCCGGCGGTCAGCAACAGCGCGTGGCGATTGCCCGCGCGCTGGTTAACCGTCCCAGCCTGCTGCTGGCCGACGAACCCACCGGCAATCTCGATAGCCACACCAGCCTTGACATCATGGCGCTATTCGAGACACTCAACCATGAAGGCATTACCATCGTGCTGGTCACCCACGAGCCCGACATTGCGCGACACGCAAAACGCCAGATACATTTTCTGGATGGCGGCATCGTCAGCGATCAGATGACAGAGGAGCTAACGGCATGACGCTGGCGATGCTGGGCGAAGCGTGGCGCGCGATGGGCGCGAACAAAATGCGCACCATTTTAACCATGCTGGGCATGGTGATCGGGGTCGGTGCGGTGGTGCTGATGATGGCCATCGGCCAGGGCGCGCAATATGCCATTGGGCAAACCATCAGCGCGATGGGCAGCAACCTGTTCGTGCTGTTGTCCGGCAGCAGTCAGACAGGCGGGGTGCGTACCGGCAGCGGCAGCGCGTTGACCCTGACGGTCGCCGATGCCGATGCGATTGCCGAGTTGCCCGGCGTGCAAGCCTCAGCCCCCATCCATCCGGGTAGTGCGCAGGTCGTGTATGGCCCCAATAACTGGAATACCGCCATCATCGGCAGCACGCCCGCTTATCTGGATGCGCGCGCCTGGCCGGTGGTCAGCGGTGCTGCCTTCACGGCATCGGACGTGCGTTCGGCAACCCGGGTCGCGCTAATCGGCCAGACCACCGCGCAGAACTTGTTCGGCGACGAGGACCCGGTGGGTCGTACCCTCCGCATCCGGCAAAGCCCGTTCACTGTGCTGGGCGTGCTGGGCAGCAAGGGTCAGGGCATGGACGGGCGCGATCAGGACGATTCCCTCATCATTCCGCTCACCACCGCGCAGCGCAATGTGTTCGGCACGCAGTTTCCGGGTACGGTGCGCATGGTGATGGTGCAGGCTGCCAGCCAGGAAATCATGCCTCAGGTTGAAAAATCCATGACCGAACTGCTGCGCCAGCGCCACCGCCTGCGCGAAGGACAGGAGGCTGACTTTTATCTGCGCAACTTGACCGCCGTCGCCGATTCCGCCGCCGAAAGCACGCGCGTCATGTCCATGCTGCTGGGCGCGATTGCCTCCGTTTCATTGCTGGTCGGCGGTATCGGCATCATGAATATCATGCTGGTCTCGGTCACCGAACGCACCCGCGAGATCGGTATCCGCATGGCAATCGGTGCCAGGGAGCGCGACATCCTGCTGCAATTTTTGCTCGAAGCCGTCATCATTTCGGTGGTCGGGTGCTTTATCGGCCTGCTGCTCGGTATCGGCGGCGCGTGGCTTACGCAACTGCTGACCGACACGATGGTCATTATCTCCGGCAGTTCGGTGCTGGTGGCATTCGGGGTGGCCGCAACGGTAGGCATCTTCTTCGGCTACTACCCCGCCCAAAAAGCCGCCCGCCTTAACCCGATAGAAGCGTTGCGCTACCCGTAAAAAAGGCACGTTGCCGTGCCTTTTGTTGGGTTGCCGGATGCGCACACTCGGGCTAATCAATCCTCTTCGTGATGATGCTTGCCATGATGATCATGATGGTGTTCTTCATCGTCATCGCCACGACCCGCAACAGGGGCGGCAACTTGTACCGGGACTTGCCTGACGACGGGCGCATTCGGGCGACTGCCGACAGCCGCACCCGTTCCGCCACCAATCGCCGCACCCAGTATCGCGCCACCCTGCCCGCCCATGTTATAGCCGACCGCCGCACCCGCTGCGCCGCCCAACGCACCGCCCAGTATCGCGCCGCTATCTGCCGCATACACGCTGCTGGTGGCGGTAAGTAACAAAACGATAGCCAATGACTTTTTCATGCTGTCTCCTGAAAGGATAATTTTTAACTGAATGGATGATTTTTGAATCTGAAGCGATGCTTAGTCCATCGCCGACGCAGTTTAGTTCAAAACCGTATCCCATACCAATGTCCGACAGAAGGTCATTAACGAATTTGTCGGGAATCCAGCTCTCGTGCTATCCTCGGCTTCCTTTCAAGAAGCTATATACCATGTCTGTTTCCATCAAGTCCCCGCAAGAAATTGAAAAAATGCGCGTTGCCGGTCGCCTGACCAGCGAAGTGCTCGATTACATCGCTCCTTTCGTTGTGGCGGGCGTGACCACCAATGAGCTCGACCGGCTGTGCCACGATCTGATCGTCAATGTCCAGCAAGGCATTCCCGCGCCGCTCAACTATGCGCCGGGCGGTCATAAGCCCTACCCCAAGTCCATCTGCACCTCGATCAACCACCAGATTTGCCACGGCGTGCCGAGCGACAAGGCGCTGAAAAATGGCGACATCGTCAATCTGGACATCACCGTCATCAAAGAGGGTTACCACGGCGACAGCAGCCGTATGTTCTATGTGGGCGAACCCTCCATTCAGGCAAAACGGCTGTGCGAAACCACTTACGAATCGCTATGGCGCGGTATCCGCGCGGTCAAGCCGGGCGCGTATCTGGGCGATATAGGCCATGCTATTCAGAGCTTTGTCGAACCGCTGGGCTTCAGCGTGGTACGCGAATTCTGCGGTCACGGCATCGGCAAAAAATTCCACGAAGAGCCGCAAGTGCTGCATTACGGTCGCCCCAAAACAGGATTAAAACTGGAAGCGGGCATGGTGTTTACCATCGAACCGATGATCAACGCGGGCAAGAAGGACATCAAGCAACTGGGCGATGGCTGGACGGTGGTCACCAAGGATCACAGCCTGTCCGCGCAATATGAACACACCCTATTGGTCACCGAAACTGGCTATGAAGTGTTGACTATCTCCGAGGGTTGCCCTGCACCCGTGTAATAAATATGATTAAAATCAATATATTACGAATATGTATGCAGATTTTACCAGAGATTGAAAAGATGAGGCTGTCCGAATTTTAATCGGTAAAACTCAAAATCGTTTTTAATCTGCATCCTCCGAATAATCTGATGAGACAACTCAATTCCGGCCAGGGACGTTGCGCTTGCAATCCTTGATAACGGATACGGAAAAAAGTTTTTAGGGATGGCCACAATGACGGGCACCTCACCACGCTGTGATATTCCAGCCTTGCGCGAATCCTTGCGCTGCGACCGGCTCAACCTTGAAAAAACCTTCCTCCAGCAAGGCAAAGCGGCTCGGCTGCTCGGTGCGCACAGCAAGCTGATAGACGGATATTTGCAACGCATCTGGCAACTTATGGCATTCCCGAAGCACACTGCGTTGATTGCGGTGGGCGGTTATGGTCGAGGCGAGCTTTATCCAAAATCGGATATAGACCTGCTCGTCCTGCTGGAGGATGCGCCGGATGAATCCCTGCAACACATGCTGCGCGAATTGATTGCGCTACTTTGGGACATCGGGCTGGAAGTCGGGCACAGCATCCGCACCGTGGCGGAATGCATCAGCGAATCAACCGACATCACGGTGCAAACCAATTTACTGGAAGCACGCCTGCTGTGCGGTCAGCCCGCACTGTTCGAGCAATTATGCAAGTCTGTACGGCAACATCTTGTTGCAAAAGAATTTTTCATGGCAAAGCTGCATGAACAGGAACAGCGCCACGCGCGTTTTGATGACGCTGACTTTAATCTCGAACCCAACCTTAAAGAAAGCCCGGGCGGCTTGCGCGATCTGCAAATCGTCACCTGGATCAGTCGCGCGGCAGGTTTGGGTACGCGCTGGACCGAGCTGGCTCAAGCGGGCTTGATTACCCTGTCCGAGGCGCATCAGATTGCCTGCCATGACGCGCTGCTGCAAACCCTGCGCATCCGACTGCATTACCTCGCCCGCCGCCGCGAAGACCGTTTACTGTTCGATTTTCAGACTACGCTCGCCGAACAACTGGGTATTACCGACTCGGCTAACCGCCGCGCCAGCGAGCATTTGATGCAACGCTACTACCGCACGCGCCGTGCGGTGCGCCTGTTCAACACGATTTTGTTACAACATTTGCATGACTATCTGTTCCGCGACACCCTTCCGCAACATGCGCTGAACGAGCGTTTTCGCATGGTAGGTACGCGACTGGAGATGCGCGATGAACATCTCTTTGAACATCGCCCTGAAGCGATATTCGAACTGTTTTTAATTATGCAACAACGTCTTGAACTGACCGATCTCAGCGCGAATACCCTGCGTGCCTTGTGGCGCGCGAGGCTGAAAATTGACGCGACCTTCCGGCGCGACCCGCAAAATCAGGCGCATTTCATGGAAATCCTGCGCCAGCCGCACGGCGTGATCCACGCGCTGCGCCGCATGAACCAATTTGGCATTCTGGGCAGTTATATTCCCGCTTTCGGGCGCATCGTCGGACAGATGCAGCACGACTTGTTCCACGTTTATACAGTGGATGAACACATCTTGATGGTGGTGCGTAATTTGCGCCGTTTTGCGCTGGAAAAACATGCGCACGAACTGCCTTTATGCAACAAACTGATGGGCGAATTTGCCCGTCCCGAAGTGTTGTATATCGCCGGACTATTCCACGATATAGCCAAGGGGCGCGGCGGCGATCATGCCAGGCTGGGCATGAAGGATGCGCGCAAGTTCTGTACCCTTCATCAACTCAGCCATGACGATAGCCAACTGGTCGTCTGGTTGGTCGAACAACACCTCACACTTTCCAGCACCGCACAGAAGCAGGATCTGGCCGATCCCGAAGTCATCGCCGAATTTGCCGAAAACATCAAGAATGACCGCTATCTGGTGGCACTGTATTTATTGACCGTGGCGGATGTAAAAGGCACCAGCCCGAAAGTCTGGAACGCCTGGAAAGGCAAGCTGATGGAGGATTTGTTCTATCTCACGCGCCGTTACATGAAGGAAGGCGCGATTGACAACCATCTGACCGAGATACGCGAACAGGCCGCCGCTACGCTCAACCTTTATGCCATCTCGGCAACATCCTACCAGATGCTGTGGGCGCAGCTCGATGATAGCTACTTTATGGATCACGAAGCTCAGGAAATTGCCTGGCATAGCCGCTTGCTGTATTTCCGGGTCAATGATCCAGCGCCCATCGTCAAGGCGCGTTTAAGCCGTGCGGGTTCGGGCTTGCAAGTGCTGGTTTATTGCCGAGATCAACGCTGGTTATTCGCCCGCATCTGCGACTTTTTCGCGCGCCTGAGCTTTACCATCGTCGAAGCCAAGATACATACCACGCAACATGGCTACGCCCTGAACAGCTTTCAGGTCATGGAAGTCAATCGCAGCGACATGGACTACCGCGACTTGATGAATTACATCGAATTTGAATTGACAGAAAAAATCAGGCTGGCCGAGCCGATCAACCCCGTTTCTGGTGGACGCATGAGCCGCCAGCTCAAGCATTTTCCGCTCAACACCAAGATCAATATCGCTACAGACCGTCATGGCATATACGTTTTGACGCTCATCGCGGGCGACAGACCGGGGCTGCTGGCGCGCTTCGCGCATATTCTCGACCGGCACCACATTCGTATGCATAGAGCCAAAATCAACACCATGGGTAGTCGCGCCGAAGATGTGTTCTGGATCAGCGGTTCAATGCTGTCCAAACCGGCTGATACCAGCTTGTTTCTAAACGAATTACTGGAAAAAATCTGATTCTTTAACGCGGCTTTGCCGGCATGGTGGTTGCGGCTTCGGTCATGAGTGCTGCCTGTTGTTGCAGTTTTGCCGCTAGAGTCTGCTCGTAGTCCAAACGATATTGAATCTGTTTTGCCATCTGTATTTCCAGCCGATTACGTTCTTCGGCAGCTTTTATTGCCGCCTCGGCTAGTGCCGATTTTTTGCGTGCAGCGATCGTGGCCGTTGCCTCGGCATGTAGCCGTTCCTGCTCAAGTCTGGTGGCCTTGGTTGCCTCGTTGAAGTGCAATCTTGCCATATTCTTGGCTCGTTGCATGGCCTGTTCGTGAGCCTGCTTTGCCTCGTTTATTTGTTTGCGCAGGGCAACGGTTTCAAGCGCTTCTGCGCGGATGAAATCTTCCTTTTGCCTAAGTGCCTGATTTTCGGCATCCGCGTGCAACTTGGCGATATTCAAGGCACGCACTGCCGCCTGTTCTTTCTTGAGCGCATCCTGGACTGCGCGCTCATTAATTTGCAGCATCGTTGCCGCGATCTCGCGCGCGCGCACTTCCATTTCCATGCGTTGATTGTCAGATTCGATCGCTTGCAATTCTGCCGTCATGCGCGTTTCAATTTTGGCAATAGCGCGCGATTCGGTCGCTAATTGCTCGTTGGAACATTCGTAAGCCTGTTTTTCAAGTTCGGCACGCTGACGGGATTCCTGAATCAAGCGGTTAAACACCTGAATATTGGCTTGTGCGGCATCATGCTCTGCCTGTTCTGCCGCCAGACTTTGCGCTATCGCCTGAGCGACTACTTGTGCGTCTGACGCACGGGTCTGCGCGCTTTGCAGTTGTGCGTTCTGAACCTGGTACTGTTCGCGCAAGACGCGCGCTGCAAGTTGCTCGGCTTGTCCCCGTTTATCCTCAACTTCCCGCAGTTGTTGTTCCAGACTGAACTTTTCTTCGGCTGCGCGTTGCGCCTGTTGAGCGGCTGCGATGCGTTTATGCAAAGCGGCAATGGCCTGCGCTTCAGCCTGCAACTGCAATTCAAGTTGCTGTGCGGCAAGCTGTTCAGCCGCCAATTTGCGCGCCGCCTCATTTGCCGCGAGTGCTTCCGCAGCCGCGCGCTGTTGCGCTGCCAGACAAGCCTGATGCTCGTTGGCGTTACGGGTATCCGCTGCGGCTTTGGCGTGTTCCTCGGCTTGTTGTCGTTGCCTTGCCTGCGCTGCCGCTGCCTGTTCCGCTGCAATTCTCTGTTGTGCAACTTGCGCGGCATCGCGTTCTGCTTTAGCTCTCGCTTCAGCCTCTGCGATTGCCTGAGACTCGGCCTTGACTTTAGCCCGTGCAGTCGCCTCTGCAAATTGCTCGGCATCAACCTTCGCCTTTAGTAAAATGGTGGCTTCACGCTCCTGACATATTTTTTCCTGTAACAAGCTGGCGGCCTGTTGTTCGAGTTCGCCGCGATTTTGTGCGGCGAGTACAGCGACTTTTTCGGCCTCGATACGCTTGCTGATTTGCGCCATCTGGCACAGCTCGACATCAATTTTTTCCTGGGCTAAACGCAGTTCCTTTGCCTCATTTGCAATGCGTGAGAGTACGGTATCGCGCAGCCGTGTTTCAATTTTCAGCTTCTCTGCGGCCAGGTTACGTTGCACTTGATCTGCGGCGACACGTTCCCCGACAGCTTTTGCGGTTTGCGCATTGAGTTCCTCCAGGGAGTGGCGGATAGCGACGATTTCAGCCTCGGCACGCTGCCGCATAGCCCATTCATTCTGGCGCTGCTGGGCGATAACTGCCTGTAGTTCGGTTGCTGATTTAGCCTTGGCTTCCCGTGCGGCGCGAACCCTTTCTTCTGCTTCCAGACGCTGGCTCAACTCGGCCTGTTCCCGTTGCGCCAACTCCGCCTGACTTTCATCCGGTCGCCTTATTTCTGTCAATAGTTTGTCGAGCAATTCGCGCGCTACCCGTTGTTCTACCCCATCTTTATCTTGTGCCGCTTCTGCGAGTTTACTTCTGTCCCGACTTAAGCCATCAGGCAGTGACTCGCCAGGCGGAGCCTCGTGTTTATGGGCAAGGGAACGCGCATGAGCTTCAGCCCGCGCCCGCGCCTGTGCCGAAAACTCAGCCTGAGTCTCGGCTTCAAGCTGGGTGCGAGCTTCCTGTATTGCTTTAAATTCGGCAATAGAGGCTTCGTTATCGTTACGCACCAAACGAATTTTGGGAGGAGAAGCCATCGTGTTGTCCTGATATTACAAAAGTTAACCTGTTCCAGCTACGTTCCAGAGCAGGTCATGGCAATAGCAGGATAACCACCCAACTGATTGGCGAAGTTCCGAATAAGCGGATAAATACAGGACAATTCACTCTTATCACTCAAGCGCATGCCCCTTCGCTGATCAATGTAAGAATTGCGACCTACCGTCCGATGAAGGGGGAAATCGGGGATCGTGCCGAGATAGTTCTCCGCCTGGCCGTAATCCTCGCAGGCAGGTTACGTCCGCTCTGGGAAATACGCAGCAATATGCACATAACTTATTGTTTTTGATTGTAAAAACGATGAATCTTATCCGCAAATATGTAAACTTATCGGGCATGAGATTAAAGCGCATTTCACTCATTGGCTGCTGCAAAGCAAGTAGCCTCCGGCTTTGACGGAGGCTACTTGGGTGTAACGTGCTGAATAGGACTATTTTTTCTCGTTATGTCCGCCAAACTCAAAGCGCAGCGCGGACAGCAGTTTACTGCCGTAGTCTGCTTCGCCGCGCGAGGTGAAGCGGTTAAACAAGGCGGCAGTCAGCACCGGTGCGGGTGTGCCGGACTCGATCGCGGCGATGCTGGTCCAACGACCTTCGCCGGAATCGGAAACCTGACCGCTGAATTTGGAAAGATCCGCATCGCTTTGCAGGGCGTGTGCAGTCAAATCCAGCAACCAGGAACTCACCACGCTGCCGCGCCGCCACAATTCGGCAACTTGTGCGACATCAATTTCATAGCGAAAGGCATCCGGTTCGCGCAACGGGGTCGTCTCCGCATCAACATGCAAAGACACGCCGCCCACATTGGCGTGACGCAACAGGTTAAAACCCTCAGCGTAAGCCGCCATCATTCCGTATTCGATGCCGTTATGCACCATCTTGACGAAGTGCCCTGCACCTTCCTGACCGCAATGCAGGTAGCCGATTTCAGCCGTGCTCGGCTCGCCGGAGCAGCCTTCGGTGCGCGGCGCGGTAGCAACGCCGGGGGCGAGTGTGGCGAAGATCGGTTGCAGGTGCGCGACCGTTTGTTTTTGTCCGCCCATCATCAGGCAATAGCCGCGCTCCAATCCCCACGTTCCGCCGCTGACCCCCACATCCACATACTGAATAGATTTTGGAGCCAGACTTTTTGCGCGCGCGATGTCGTCTTTATAATAAGAGTTACCCCCATCAATAATGATGTCGCCCGCGTCCAGCAGCGGTGTCAGTTCGGCAATGCTGGCATCCACCACGGCGGCAGGCAGCATCAGCCAAATGGCGCGCGGGCGGCTCAACTTGCTCACGAAATCCTGCACGCTGCTGGCTGGGGTCATGCCTTCTGCCGCCAAGCCTTGCACGGCTGCACGGCTGCGATCGAATACCACGCAATCGTGTCCGCCTTGATGCAAACGGCGCACCATGTTAGCGCCCATGCGCCCCAACCCTATCATTCCTATTTGCATCTCTATCTCCTTGATTAAATTAAACTTATTAACTTATCCGCAGCCATCGTGGCGCGCTCAATATCCTTCAAGTTTCGCGCCTTCCGGATGTAATGAATGCCGCCAGAACTGATCTTCGCGGTCGAATAAGCGATAAGTGCCGCGCGGCCCCCAGCTTCCGGCCTGATAAGTGTTGATGAATTCGCGTTCCATAGACCAGACCTTGAGCACCGGATCCACCACGCGCCAGGCGGCTTCCACCTCGTCTATGCGCAGAAACAGGGAATGGTCGCCCATGATGACATCGAGCAACAGACTCTCGTAAGCATCGAATTCCTGATCCCCCTCGTTGTGGTAAGTCGCATCCAGACTGATGGTGCGGGTTTGCAGATCGAGTCCCGGCGCTTTGACCTGCATTTCCATTTGCAGGCAATCATCCGGCTGAATGCCCAGCATGATCCAGTTGGGTTGCTGAGAACCTTTGC
>PEUR01000072.1 GCA_002780675.1 Gallionellales bacterium CG03_land_8_20_14_0_80_55_15
GGAATGACGAATAAATCAGCGCTTCACTGGGTCAGGCTTGTCCGGTGTGTCGGGATCAATGCTACTTCGCCAGTTCGCGCTTTTAGGGAGTTCCTTGAATTCTGCTTTTTACGATCAGGTCGCGCGGGAAATCCTGTCCTGCCACGCGCAGGAATTGCCGGATTTGCGTGCGGCGAGGGTGTTGTTGCCCAACTATCACGCCGCCCAGCCGCTGGCGCGGGCGTTGAGCCGTGTGTCGGGTTTGCCCGCGTTGTTGCTGCCGCAGATGACGACGCTCGCCGACTGGGCGCAATCTGTTCCCCTCGAACTCCCCGTTTTACCCGACACCCAGCGCATCGCCACACTGTATCAGGCGTTGCGCGAGCGTCGCTGGTTTCCCGATGCGGATTTGTGGAGTCTGTCGCGCGAATTATTGGCGTTGATGGATGAATTGACCCGCCATCACGTCACTCTGCCCAAAGATGAAGCAGACTTTGCTGCGCAACTGGCCGAGGCCTACCAGACCAAAAGCGGCGAGGCGATGCAGTTCGAGGCGCGGGTGGTGCATGAGCTTTGGTATGCGATGGCGGCGGGCGATGACCTGGATGCCCAGCGCGCCTATCAGCAAAGGCTGGCGCGGCTGGCGCAACAAGTCGCCAGTCCCTTGTATGTGCTGCAAACCTGCGATCTGATCGCACCCGAAGCACGCTTTTTACAAGTCTGCCGCGAGCGCGTTGCGGTGACGTTGTTCGACCTGCGCGAGAAGGTGAAGGCGGAACCCGAATGCGAGTTGCTGGCTTTTGCCTTGCAACAGGATATGCACAGTGACAATTTGCTCGGTACGGCGGGGCGTTTGAATGCCCGTGCCCGCTTGAGCGCACGGCTGAAATTGTTCGCCGCGCACGGCCTGGAGCAGGAGGCAGAAGCCGCCGATGTGCAGGTGCGACGCTGGTTGCTGGAAGGTAAGTCTGCCATTGCGGTGGTGGTACAGGATCGGCTGGTGGCGCGCCGCCTGCGCGCGCTTTTGGAACGCGCAGCGGTTCAGGTGCAGGACGAGACTGGCTGGACGTTCGCTACGTTGTCGGTCAGCACGGTGCTGATGCGCTGGCTGGAAGCGGTGCAAGGCGATTTTTATTATCAGGATGTGCTGGATTTGCTCAAATCCCCCTTGCTGTTTGCCGATGCGCCAGCGCTGCGCCGACAGGCGGCTTACCAGTTCGAGCAAATGGTGCGCAAACACGGCGTGGTCGCGCATTTGCAGGATTTTATCGCGGTCGCCGAACAACATGCGCCCGAACTGGTGCTGCCGCTGGTGCGGTTGCGCCAGGCGAAACTGGCTTTGCCGGGCAAGAGTGCGCCGCTGGCCGACTGGCTGGCTGCCTTGCGCGACAGTCTTGGGATACTCGGCGTGATTCAAGGCTGGCGGCAGGATGCGGCGGGGCAACAGTTACTCCAATTGCTGACGCTTTGGCAGGAAGAACTGCAAGCCGATAACACCGCTTGCAGCTTCGCCGAATGGCGGCGCTGGCTGTCGCAACAGCTTGATTTGAATACCTATCGGGATGTGGCGGTGGAAAGCCCGGTGCTGTTCACCCATCTGCCCGCCACGCGCTGGCGCAGCTTCGATGCGGTGCTGCTGCTAGGCTGCGATGCTGCGCATTTGCCCGCGCCCGTCAACGCCGGGCAGTGGTTTAACGATGCGGTGCGCGCCACGCTGGGCTTGCCGCTGTCCACCGCGCAGCAGGCACAAGTGCGCGATGATTTGCTGGCGTTGCTGGCGCTGAACGACACGGTGCGGGTCACCTGGCAGGCCAGCAAAGCCGGCGAACCGAATCTGCTCAGCCCGCATTTCGAGATGCTGCGCGCCCTCCATCTGCTGGCGTTTGGCGACGATCTGATGGATGCCGAACTGGGCGGGATGCTCGATAAAGCGAAAGTCAGGATCGAGGAGGGTGGATTGAGGAGCGAGGAGCGAGGTTTTCAATCTTCAATCCCCAATCTCCAATCCTCTTCAATGCCGCAACCCGTTGTTTCTCAAGCGTTGCTGCCGCAGCGCATTTCTCCGTCTGCTTATAACAGTCTGGTCGCCTGTCCCTACCAGTTTTTTGCGCGGCATATTTTGCGCCTGAACGAGCTGGACGAGGTGCGCGAGGAATTGGACAAGCGCGACTACGGTACTTGGGTACATCTGGTGTTGCAACGATTCCATGCTGAAATCCCGCTGCTGCAAGCACGCGAAAAGGCGGAGGCCGAACAGGTGTTGCGGCGCATCAGCGATGAGGTGTTTGCTCATGCGCTGGCGCACGACTATCTGGCGCAAGCGTGGTTGCTGCGCTGGCAGGCGATGATCCCGGCCTATCTCGACTGGCAGTTGGCAAACGAGGAAGCGGGCTGGCAGTACAAGGATGCCGAACAAACCATCAAGCTGCAAGTTGATGACAATTTGCTGATGAGCGGGCGCATAGACCGCGTGGATGTGCGCGTTGACGATGCCGCCATGCTGGCCGTGATTGACTATAAAACTCAATCAATTCAAATACTTAAAAACAAACTGAAAGAACCGGGCGAAGATGTGCAACTGGCCTGTTACGCGCAGGCGGCGGGTGCGGCGGAGGCGGCTTTTGTCAGCCTGGAAGAGGGCAAAGTGCTGGCGGTCGCCCCTCCTCACGACATTAAGGAACTGGCGCAACTCAATCTGGCGCGCCTGAAGACGGTGTTTGAACAACTGCGCGACGGCGTGGGTATGCCCGCCCACGGCGCGGAAAAAATCTGCGGCTATTGCGAAATGAACGGATTGTGCCGGCGCG
>PEUR01000159.1:0-3415 GCA_002780675.1 Gallionellales bacterium CG03_land_8_20_14_0_80_55_15
TGAGGATTGAGGATTGAGGATTGAGGATTGAGGATTGAGGATTGAGGATTGAGGATTGAGGATTGAGCATGGATGAGCGGGATGTTAAGGGCGTTAAAGCGCAAAGCGTGGAAGTGGGGGCAGGATTATCTGAATCCCGCATCCTGCCGCCTGCCTCCTGTCGCGTAAAAATTTGCGGTATCACCCGCGCAGAGGATGCGCTCGCGGCAGCCAGGAGCGGTGCGGATGCTATCGGGCTGGTGTTTTATGAGCAGAGTCCGCGCCATGTAACTATCGGGCAAGCGGCGCGGTTAGCCGCCGTATTGCCGCCTTTTGTCAGCGTGGTCGGATTGTTTGTCAATGCAACTGCCGAGTTTGTGCGCGAGGTGCTGGCATCGGTTCGGCTTGATGTGCTGCAATTTCATGGCGATGAATCCCCCGAATTTTGCGGGCAATTCAATAAACCTTATCTCAAGGCGATTCGCGTCAAGCCAGGGGTGGATTTGTTACAATGCGCGGCGGATTTTCAGCACGCACAAGGTTTATTGCTGGATGCGCATGTCGAAGGCATACCGGGGGGCACGGGCGCACGCTTTGACTGGCGCTTGATCCCGGGGGATTTTCCCTTGCCGCTGATTTTGTCGGGTGGGCTGGAGGTGGAAAATGTAGCAGCAGGTATCCGCCAGGTTCAGCCTTACGCAGTGGATGTCTCCAGCGGGGTCGAGGCGAGTAAGGGCGTAAAGGACGCAGCGAAAATCGCGCGTTTCATGCATGAAGTGATGCGAACAAATTACAAAGGGTTGAACGAGTAAATGTATAACTATCCAGACAGCACCGGACATTTCGGTCAATTCGGCGGCATGTATATGGCCGAGACGCTGATTCCTGCCGTCGAAGAATTGACCGCGCAGTATCTGCATTTTCGTGATGATGCCGATTTTAAAGCCGAACTGGCTTATGAATTAAAGCATTATGTCGGTCGTCCCAGCCCCATTTATCATGCCAGGCGCCTGTCTGAACACCTGGGCGGCGCGCAGATTTATCTGAAACGCGAGGACTTGAATCACACTGGCGCGCACAAGATCAACAGTGCGATGGGGCAGGCACTGCTTGCGCGGCGCATGGGCAAGAAACGGGTGATTGCCGAGACTGGCGCGGGGATGCACGGCGTGGCGACGGCGACGGTGGCGGCGCGTTTCGGCATGGAATGTATCGTGTATATGGGTGCGGAAGACATCCAGCGCCAGGCGCCCAACGTGTTTCGCATGAAGTTGCTGGGCGCGAAAGTTGTGCCAGTGACCAGCGGCTCGAAGACGCTCAAGGATGCCTGCAACGAGGCGATCCGCGACTGGGTGACCAATGTCGAGAGCACTTTTTATATCTTTGGCACGGCGGCGGGGCCGCATCCTTATCCGATGATGGTGCGCGATTTCCAGAGCATCATCGGCGTGGAAGCCAAAATTCAGATGCCGGAAATGATCGGTCGCCAGCCGGATGCGGTGATCGCCTGCGTGGGCGGTGGCTCGAACGCGATTGGGCTGTTCTATCCCTATATCGAAGAAAAGGGCGTGCGCATCATCGGCGTGGAAGCGGGGGGCTTTGGTCTGGCAACGGGCAAACACGCCGCGCCTTTGACGGCTAACGCCAAAATCGGCGTGCTGCACGGCAATCGCGTCAACCTGATGCAGGATGAAAACGGTCAGATTACCGAGACGCATTCGATTTCCGCCGGGCTGGATTATCCCGGTGTCGGCCCTGAGCATTGCCTGCTCAAGGAAATGGGGCGCGCGGAATATGTGGTCAGCACGGACGACGAGGCGATCGCCGCATTTGACGCGCTGTGCCGTTTCGAGGGCATTATTCCCGCGCTGGAATCCAGTCATGCCTTGGCGCACGCAATGAAAATCGCGCCAACCCTGAGTCAGGATACGGTGCTGCTGGTCAACCTCTCCGGTCGCGGCGACAAGGATATGAACACGGTGGCACAGATCAAGGGAATCAGGCTATGAGTAACCGTATACAAGCAACCTTTGACCAACTCAAACAACAAAACCGCAAGGCGCTGATTCCTTTCGTTACCGCAGGCGATCCTTCGCCTGAACTCACCGTGGCCTTGCTGCATACACTGGTTGCGGCGGGAGCGGATGTGTTGGAACTGGGCGTGCCGTTTTCCGACCCGATGGCGGATGGACCGACCATTCAGCGCGCTTCCGAGCGCGCGCTCAAATTGGGCGTTTCGCTGCGTTCCGTGTTGGGCCTGGTGGCCGAGTTCCGCCAGCAGGATGCGACAACGCCCGTGGTGTTGATGGGCTATGGCAATCCGATCGAGGCGATGGGCTGGGAGTTGTTCGCGCAACGTTGCAGTGACGTGGGGGTAGATGGCGTGCTGACGGTGGATTTCCCGCCGGAAGAAAGCCATGACGCTTTTGAACATCTGCAACGCCACAACATCGCACCGATCTTCCTGCTTGCGCCGACCACCACCGAGGCGCGCATCGAACAGGTTGCCCGTCTGGCTCGCGGCTATGTGTACTATGTGTCGTTAAAGGGCGTGACGGGATCGGGCAGCATTGACTTATCCGCCATTGAACAAAAGCTGCCGCAGTTGCGCCGTCACATCAAGCTGCCTATCGGCGTGGGCTTCGGTATCCGCGATGCTGCCACCGCAAAAGCGGTAGCGAGGCTGTGCGATGGCGTGGTGGTGGGCAGTCGCATCGTCGAGGAAATCGAGAATTCGACAGAAGCCACGGTACTCGACAAGGTGGGCGCGCTGGTTAAGGAATTGCGCGCCGCCCTGGATCAATCGTAAATCAAACAATGCAGTAGCCTGGGTTTGCGGCTTTAGCGCGTAATCCAGGCTGCGACCCGCTATAGATCAAGTATGGGAGGAGAAAAAATGAGCTGGTTTCAGAAATTATTACCGCCAAAAATCAAGCGCCGTGTAGGCGATGCCAAAAAGATCGTGCCGGAAGGTTTATGGAGCAAATGTCCGTCTTGTCAGACGGTGATCTATCACTCCGATCTGGAGAAAAATCACGGCGTATGTCAGACCTGTAGCCACCATCACCGGATTTCGGCTCGCAGCCGTCTGGACTGGTTGCTGGATGAGGAAAACCGTTTCGAGATTGGCGCGGAAGTGCTGTCTGTTGATACGCTCAAATTTAAGGACAGCCGGACTTATTCCGAGCGTCTGATTGCCGCCAAGAAAAACACTGGCGAAGATGATGCGTTGGTGGTGCTGCAAGGCACGATCCAGTCCGTCCCGGTGGTGGTTGCCGTGTTTGAATTCAGCTTCATGGGCGGCTCGATGGGTTCGGTGGTCGGCGAACGTTTCGTGCGTGGCGTGCAAGTCGCACTGGGGCAGCAATGTCCGTTCATCTGCTTCTCTGCCAGCGGTGGGGCGCGGATGCAGGAAGGCTTGCTGTCATTGATGCAG
>PEUR01000159.1:3428-5157 GCA_002780675.1 Gallionellales bacterium CG03_land_8_20_14_0_80_55_15
GTGCCGCGCTGACGCAACTTTCCGAAGAAAAACTACCGTTCATCTCGGTGTTGACCGATCCTACCATGGGCGGCGTGTCCGCCAGCTTCGCCTTCATGGGTGACGTGGTGATCGCCGAACCGGGGGCATTGATCGGCTTCGCCGGCGCGCGCGTGATCCAGCAAACCGTGCGTGAAACCCTGCCGGAAGGCTTCCAGCGTGCAGAATTTCTGCTCGAACACGGCGCGGTGGACAGGATTATTGATAGACGTGAAATGCGTAATCAATTGGCCACCTTGATGACCCTGCTGACCAAACAACCGGCGGCCAGTGAGGTTGCCGCATAGTGTTTTACTACGCCCTGAAAGTCGTCCTTTCCGCCATCCTGATTGTGGTGATAACGGAAATTGCCAAGCGCAGCAGCGGCTTCGCCGCCCTGATCGCCGCCTTGCCGCTGACTTCCTTGATGGCGTTCGTCTGGCTGTATGTAGAGGGGGGTGCGGCGGCGCGCATCGGTGAACTATCCGGTCAGATATTCTGGCTGGTGTTGCCATCATTGGTATTGTTCCTGCTGTTGCCGCTGCTGATCAAGCAGGGCATGGGCTTCTGGTTGAGCCTCGTGCTTTCAATGGCGGCAACGGCTGGATGTTACCTCGTGATGTTGCCCGTTCTGCGCAAATTCGGCGTGCAGTTGTAATTAACATAACGGAATATGCCCTCTTCATTAACTGACTGGCTCACCTATCTTGAATCGCTGCACCCCAAGACCATTGCGCTGGGGCTGGAGCGTGTGGCTTGCGTCAAGCAACGTCTGGCGCTCACCCCTAATTTTCCGGTCATCGTGGTCGGTGGCACCAACGGCAAAGGCTCGGTGTGTGCGATGCTGGAAGCGATGTTGCACGCCGCCGGATACCGGGTCGGCTGCTATACCTCGCCGCATTTGCTGCATTACAACGAGCGGGTGCGCGTCGGCAAGCAGCCGGTGAGCGATGCGGAGTTGTGCGCGTCGTTCGAGGAAATTGAACGGGTGCGCAAAACACCTGTCTCCGCTCTAGTGCTCCCCTTGAAGGGGCGGGAACAATCGTTAGTCGCGCCAGAATTATCTGCAATCCCCCTCACTTATTTTGAATTCGGCACACTGGCGGCGATGCAGTTGTTCAGGGCGCACGAGGTGGATGTCGTCATCCTGGAAGTGGGGTTGGGCGGTAGGCTGGATGCGGTGAATGCCTTCGATGCCGATTGTGCGGTGGTGACCAGTGTGGATATAGATCACACCGATTATCTGGGCGAGACGCGCGACGCGATCGCCTTTGAAAAGGCGGGTATTTTCAGGCCGGGTCGCGTGGCGATTTGCGCGGACCGAGAGGTGCCAGCGGCGTTGCGCGACCACGCCGAGGCCATCGGCGCGGAACTGTGGTGTATCGGTAAGGAGTTCGGTTTTACGCCGCATCAGGGGCAGTGGGACTATCGCAGCCGGGTGGCTGCGCGCAGTTCCTTGCCGCATCCGGCGTTGCGCGGGGCTTTTCAGTTGAGTAATGCCAGTGCCGCACTGGCGGCGCTCGATGCGCTGAAGGACAAGTTGCCAGTGAGCATGGCGGCGGTGCGACGTGGGCTGACCGAGGTGCAATTGGCGGGGCGCTTCCAGTTTGTGCCGGGCAAGCCGCAGTTGATTCTGGATGTAGCGCACAACCCTCATGCGGCGCGCTCGCTGGCGCAAAATCTGGCGAATCTGCCGCCTTGTCCGCACACT
>PEUR01000159.1:5185-5618 GCA_002780675.1 Gallionellales bacterium CG03_land_8_20_14_0_80_55_15
AAGATATGGCAGGCGTGGTGGCGGCGTTGAATCCTTGTATTGATAGCTGGCTGGTGGCCGGGATAGATGCGCCGCGCGGCGCGACTGCGCAGTTACTTGCCGCCGTGTTGCATCAAGTTGGGGTGCGCGGCTCGGTCACCATTTTTTCCAATACGGCAGATGCACTCGCTCATGCCTGTAACGTGGCGGGTGAAAATGATAGAATCGCCGCCTTCGGATCGTTCTATACGGTGGCGGACGTACTCGCGTCACGCGCGATGCGCGTCTAATCATTTGAAATAAAAGCATTTTTCTGTTTTGAGCGGAGCTTGTTCAGGCGGGAAATTCTTGCGGTGCTTCTCTCGTTATTACAGGTTAAACCATGGCAAAGCAACAAACTGAAGAAGAATTGAACATCAAGCGCCGCGCTCGTCGCCGCCTGATAGGCTCGATT
>PEUR01000208.1:0-5471 GCA_002780675.1 Gallionellales bacterium CG03_land_8_20_14_0_80_55_15
CTGCTGTGGGGCGGTAAGGTAGAAGTAGAACGGTTACCCGAAGCATTTGCTTGTTAAACAAAGGCTATGTCACAGTTAAGTAGTGGTGGTCTCGCAAGCCTTATAGATACAGTGCTTGGACAGGTGTTATAAAAATACAAGTCGTTGATTATTAAATACAATTTAAATTATGGATTTTGCTTCAACAATTAACTGTGACATAGCCTAAATTTATTATGGATAGCGTGTTCTACTCAACAAAAAGGTCAAGCGAATGAAACGGCGGATTCAAGTTATCCAATTCACAGCCCACGATTATCGAAGCCTCTAACATGGAAAAATTCAGCCCAGCCAAACAACGCATAAAAGTAAGAGCAATTGAATTGGTGCGCATCGTGCGTGAACTTCAAAAACCAAGCCAAAGCCAGCTTGCTGCATTAACGGGTATTGCCCAAGCCACTATTTCCGCTATCACAACAGCATGTTAGGATCAAACCCGAAACCGCTTATTTTGGAGTAAAAAATATGTCATTTACTTGGAGTCAAGCCGTCAAACTTGCCCTAGAAAGATATGCGGTGCGGAATTCAACCATCCGCATCGAGCGCGATCGTTTTCTCGCACAAGAATTAAGTAACATCACCAGAGACACTGGCAGCAGCGGAAAAACACCTGGACAAACAGTCAGCCGAGTATTGCAAGAGTTGCGAGATGAAAAATATTTATTTTTCTCGGATTTGGGCATCTACACACTTAATCAAGTCCCAGTCAGTGCCTCAGATGAAGATTTACCCGATGATGTGTTGGAAAATGCTGTCGAGGAAGGGCGGCTTGTATTAACTGATGTTGAAACATCTAGCGAGGTTTCATTGCTTCGCGTCAGAAGAGGAATGAACGCGTTACGAAAAAAAACACTCGCCAACTACAGAGAAAGCTGTGCTCTGTGCGATGTGAATGACAAAGGGCTGTTAGTCTCTAGCCATATTGCTCGCTGGGCTGACCAGCCCGAAGCGCGTGGTTTGCTTTCCAATACCATCTGTTTATGCACCCTGCACGACAAGTTGTTTGAAAACGGTTACTTCGCGATGGACAATGATTTGAATTTGATCTGGAAAGCCCCGCAAACCATTCGTGCAATAGAAATCTGGCGGCAACAATGCACTTCACTATTTAAGCTCCCATTGGGCACAAAACCTGCACTGGAATTTATCACTGAGCATCGAATTCGAACTGGACTAGGAAATTAACAATGAAAAAATTTGAACGCAATCGGTGGGCTGCTGCAATAGCACTTAGAATAAGCGATGAGTGGACGGGAGCAGCAGATTTTCCAAATGATGCTTTATTGCTTCGAGCCTATCTAGAAAAAAGCCTAAAAAATGATGTTGAGGCCATTCAATCGTTTATCTCGACAGGCATTATTGAGAGTGATTACTTTAAAAAAGTTTAATTCATTAGCACAAAAGGAGCAGGACACGGCAGCGTTTCGCGAGCATTCTATGCGCGACCTATTTCACATAGAGCCAAAAAATTAAATATGAAAACTTTTGAAATTGAAATAAAAGAAACACTTTCTAAAATTATTGAAATTCAAGCAAATTCCATTGAGGATGCTATTAAAAAAGCGACGCTACTTTATAATAATGAAGAGATTATTTTAAGTTCAGACGATTATCTTGATACAGAAATAGAGTCTTTTACTACCTCTAATTAAAAGGGTGGCGGCAAATTGCCTCTACCCTTGCGTGGCAACACTGAAAGCGGTATCCGTTAAAATTCTTGCAGTTCATTTCTGGTAACACGCAATGACCCACCACTACACTCTGACCATTTCCTGCCCCGACCGCACGGGGATTATCGCTGCCGTGACGGGGTTTATCGCGCAGCACGGCGGGTTTATCGTTGAGGCGAACTATTACACCGAACAGGAGCAGCAGCACTTTTTCATGCGCCAGGAGATACGCGCCAACTCGCTGCCGTTTACTACGGAGGAGTTCGCCAGCCGCTTTGCGCCGCTCGCCGATGAGTTTTCCATGCGCTGGCAACTGGCTGATTCTGCGATTAAAAAACGGCTGGTGGTGCTGGTGAGCCGTCAGGATCACTGTCTGGACGACCTGCTGCACCGCTGGCGCAACGACGAGTTGCGGGTGGATATTCCCTGTGTGATTTCCAATCACGAGGACTTGAGGAGTTTCGTCGAGTGGCACGGGATTCCGTTTATTTATGTGGAGATGCGCCAGGACAAGGCCGCCGCCTTCGCGCAAATTGCCGCGCTGTTCGAGTCATATCGGGGCGACACGCTGGTGCTGGCGCGCTTCATGCAGATTCTGCCGCCCGCGCTATGCCAGCGTTATTCGGGGCGAATCATCAATATCCATCACAGTTTTCTGCCCGCTTTCGTCGGCGCGAAACCTTATCATCAAGCCTACCAGCGCGGCGTGAAGCTGATCGGTGCGACCTGCCATTACGTCACCATTGATCTGGATGCCGGGCCGATTATCGAGCAGGACACGGTGCGCATAGACCACGGCGACACGGTGGACGACCTGGTGCGCTACGGGCGCGACATCGAGAAAACCGTGCTGGCGCGCGGCCTGCGCTACCACGTCGAAGACCGCGTGCTGCTGTGCGGCAACAAGACCATCGTATTCAAATAATTGAATCTTTTCCGATGCCTGCGGTCGGATAAGTCCTTTTATAAATTAAACTTTTCGGATGGCCGCAGATTCAATTCCTACGCACTTGGGCAACTATTCCATTGTTGAGCAGGTCGGCACGGGGGCGAGTTCCAATGTTTATCTCGCCATCGAGGCGGGCAGTTTTGCGACGGTCGCCATCAAACAGCTACGCAAAGCTAACCAATCCGCCCCCTACCGCAGGCTACTGACCAACGAGCGCAGCCTGGCTGGCAAGCTGCAACACAAAAATATCGTGCGTCTGCTGGGCAGCGATTTTGCCGAACAAAGCGGCCCTTATCTGGTGCTGGAATACATCCGTGGCACGTCTCTGGATCATTATCAGGACACCGATACTTTGCTGCCGATCAACAAGGTGTTGTCGGTCGTCGAGCAGGTCGCGCGCGCGCTGGAATACTGTGCTGCTCAAGGCGTGGTGCATCGCGATGTAAAGCCGGAAAACATCATCCTGATGCCCAACGGCCTGACCAAACTGATGGATTTTGGCTGCGCGGTTGCCACCGGGACAGGCGGCAACATGATCGCGGGCAGTCTCGCCTACATGTCGCCCGAACAACTGGAAGGCTTGCCGCTGGACGAACGCGCCGACATCTATGCGCTGGGGGCGCTGCTCTACCGGCTGCTCACCGGCAAGAAAACCTTCGCGGCAGACGATGAATTTGAGGCGCGCACGGCCGTGCTGAATTATCCCGCCACCCCCATCCATGCCCACCGCAAGGAATTGCCACTGCCGCTGGTTGCCGTCATCCACCGCGCGCTGGAAAAAAATGTCCATGACCGCTACCCGGACTGGGCGACCTTTATCCGCGAATTCGGCGAAGTCGCCCAGCGCATCAAGATGTCCGATCACGAACTGGACGTGTACCGAGGCTTCAGCCCCTCCGCCCAGTCGGCTATTTATGACCGCCTTTCCGCCTCGCGCCAGTTTTCCCGCAGCTTGCTCTCCCGCAGCGTGATGCCCCGCGAATGACAGTTTTGACTCTTCCTTAAAAACGGCATTTGAAGCAGATGTGGTGCGGTGCGGCAACTGCCGTTATGAACGTAATGGAATGGATGCCCACTTTCATCAACGGCATCAAAGTGCCAAAATTGTAGCTGTTGTAAACCACAAAACCTGAAAGGAGCGTCCGAAATGAAGATTACTACAATGGGTATTGATCTGGCAAAAGAAGTATTTCAAATCCACGGCGTGGATGAACACGGGAAAGTGGTTGTGCGCAAGCAGTTGAAATGAAAGGAAATGGCAAAATACTTCGCTAATCTTGCACTTTTCTGAATTATCCGGCATATACAACTCCTGACTTGGCTAAAAAAAGAGCCCCTTGCGGAGCTCTAAAAACTGAGCCGGGGAGGCTCAGGGAGGGGAGGATTACATGTTGTATGCGCGTTCGCCGTGGGATACCGTATCCAGACCTTCGCGTTCTTCTTCTGCCGTGACACGCAGGCCGATGGTCAGGTCAACGATCTTGTAGCAGATGAAGGCCACTACACCGGACCACACCAGCGTGGTCAGTACGGCTTGAGCCTGTATCCACAGTTGCCCGCCCATGTCGGTATTGACCACCGTGTTGGCGACGTAATCGGCAATGCCCGTGCCGCCCAGGCTCCAGTTGTTGAACACCCCGGTGAGCAGCGCACCCAGAATACCGCCGATGCCGTGGATGCCGAATACGTCCAGCGCATCATCCGCACCCAGCAGCTTCTTCAGACCCGTTACACCCCAGAAACACACTACACCGGACAGCGCGCCGATGCACAGGCCGCCGCCGATACCGACCCAACCGCAGGCCGGGGTGATGGCAACCAGACCCGCCACCGCACCGGATGCCGCACCCAACAGGCTGGGCTTACCCTTCAGCAGCCATTCCGCAGCCATCCAGCTCAACACAGAGGCCGCTGTGGCAATGAAGGTATTAGCAAAAGCCAGGGTTGCCGTGCCGCCCGCTTCCAGCGCAGAACCCGCGTTGAAACCGAACCAGCCCACCCACAACAGTGCAGCACCGATCATGGTCATCACCAGATTGTGCGGAGCCATGGCTTCCTTGCCATAACCGATGCGACGACCGACCATGAATGCACCGACCAGACCTGCAATCGCCGCGTTGATGTGCACCACGGTACCACCGGCAAAGTCCAGCGCACCCTTTTGGAACAACCAGCCCGCCTTGGTGGTTTCCACCGCCAGCGTTGCAGCATCCTTGATCGCATCGGGACCGGTCCAGAACCACACCATGTGTGCAATCGGCAGATAGGCGAAAGTGAACCACAGTGCGGAGAACAACAGCACGGCGGCGAACTTCATGCGTTCGGCAAAGGCACCGACGATCAGCGCCACGGTGATGGCGGCGAAAGTAGCCTGAAACGCAACGAAGATGAACTCAGGAATTACCACGCCCTTACTGAAGGTGGCCGCATTGGCGACACTGCCTGTGGCCGGATCGAAGATACCCTTGAGGAACAGCCTGTCGAAGCCACCGATAAACGCGTTACCCTCGGTGAACGCCAGCGAATAGCCGTAGATCGCCCAAAGCACGGTAATCAGCGCGAAAATACTGAACACCTGCATCAGGATGGACAGCATATTCTTGCTGCGTACCAAGCCCCCATAGAACAGTGCCAAGCCGGGGATAGACATCATAATCACCAGCAAGGTGGCCACCAGCATCCAGGAGGTATCACCCTTGTTCGGCACAGGAGCGGCAACGGCGGCCGCTTCAGGGGCAACGGCGGGAGCGGCCGCCGGTGCTGCCACGGTTTCTGTCACGATCGGAGCAGATGCCGCCTCCTCAGCGAAAACA
>PEUR01000208.1:5528-12525 GCA_002780675.1 Gallionellales bacterium CG03_land_8_20_14_0_80_55_15
ATTTCAATCTCCTTAAAGTAAAGCTCGCGTAAGCGTTCGTTTGACCCCTCGCCCTCTGGGAGAGGGTTTGGATGAGGGAAACGTGCATGGCGCGTTTGGTTATTGTGCCGTGCACGTTAAAGGGCTTCCGCGCCGGACTCGCCGGTACGGATGCGGATCACTTGTTCGATTTCCTGCACGAAAATCTTGCCGTCGCCAATTTTGCCGGTGTGAGCAGATTTTTCGATCGCTTCGATAACGCGATCCAGTTGTTCGGCATCAATCGCCGCTTCAACTTTGACCTTGGGCAGAAAATCCACTACATATTCCGCACCGCGATACAACTCGGTGTGACCCTTTTGTCGCCCGAAGCCTTTGACTTCCGTGACGGTGATACCCTGTACGCCGATTTCGGACAGGGCTTCACGCACCTCGTCCAGCTTGAACGGCTTGATGATGGCTGTGACCATTTTCATCATTTTCTCCTAAGTGAAGTGCGGGGGCTTTCGCCCCCGGCGGTTTTTAGAACGCGCGTGTCAAAGACAATACTGCGGTGCTACGCCCCAGGTATTTACCTTGTGGATTGGTATAAAAAGCAGCGCCTGCATTGGTATCGCTCAATGCCAAACCGACAACGAAGCCGCTAAAGTCTTTGCTAACACTCAGTTTGTAATCGGTGTAGGTCGCCACAGAAGCGGTCACCCCCCTGTAACTTTGTTTGCCTACATGCGCCCCCAAGCTAATACCGGTATCAGCAACGGGCACGCTTGCATTCACTTCAAAGTAATTCGTTCCAGACGCATCCGCCACGCCAAAGGTCTTACCCAGGCTATGGGAATACTTTGCAGAAATCCATTTGTAACCCAGCGCACCATAAATTTCGTCAGTATCGCCTTTGGTTGCACCAGCAACATATGAGCCGGGATAGTTGTAACGCAGGAAACCAACGTCATATGTAAAATCTCCTGCAAAGCTGTTCCTGAAACCGAAATAGGTATCCAATTCCACCCCCGCCGAAGTAGCGACACCTGCATCGCTCAACCAACTGATGCTCGACCCCCAGATACCGGCATAGAGACCACTGGCATGGGCATAATCAAAGCCGCCTTGAATGGCAGGTTTTGCACCTGTTTGCGAAATGCCCCGGTATAAGTAGTCACTTACCAAACCAACGTTGGCAGTGAAAGTATGAGGAGAGGCTGCTTCAGCCATCGCCAGTGAAGGCACGACTGCCAGGATCAAAGAGAACAATAATTTGCTGTGCGACATGATGATTCCTTTCAAGTGATAAATAACAAAAATGAATTTCCCGCGCCAAGTTAAAAGCAATATGCGTGCCACTAATTTTTTATTGTTAATAAACATATAGTTATAATATTACATTGGTTTTTTAAAGGGCTGCCCCGCACCAAGCCAACGCACACTTTAGCTATCGCGCACCATTAACGTGCGCCGCCAGAGAGGCCGAAGTTTGCTACACTGCCGGAAAAACAGGATTCAGACTGCAAGGGTCTTCGCCTAAAAACATAGTTGCGCTTTGCGCTCGTTGTTTTGAGCGAAGGATTCGGCAAACCATAAACCCTATCGAAGGATTTGCACCATGCTAAACGCCAAGGTTTTTGAAGAAATTTCCGCCAAAGTGAGCGCGGCGCTGGATAACAGCCCCGCCAAAGACATCGAAAAAAACATGCGCGCCCTGCTGACGCAAGGTTTTGCAAAGCTCGATCTGGTGACCCGCGAAGAGTTCGACATTCAGGCGCAAGTGCTGCTGCGCGCACGCGAACAACTCACCGCACTCGAAGCGCGCGTCGCCGAACTGGAAGCGCAACGAGACGCAGTCGCAAAATAACATGAGCCTGGCGGTACTCTACAGCCGCGCTTTATCCGGCATGGAGGCCGAACTGGTCACGGTCGAAGTGCATCTCGCCAACGGTCTGCCGAGCTTCACCATCGTCGGACTGCCAGAAACCGAGGTCAAGGAAAGCCGGGAGCGGGTGCGCGCCGCCCTGCAAAACTGCCAGTTCGATTTCCCCGCCCGGCGCATCACCGTCAATTTAGCCCCCGCCGATTTGCCCAAGGAAAGCGGGCGCTACGACCTGCCCATCGCGCTGGGCATACTCGCCGCAACCGGGCAAATCCCCACCGACCGACTCGCCGAATACGAATATGCGGGCGAACTGGCACTGACGGGCGAACTGCGCCCGATACGCGGCGCGCTGGCGATGACCTATCGTGCAGCCAACTCGGGACGTGCCTTTATCCTGCCGGAAGCCAATGCGGCAGAGGCCGCGCTGGTGGAAGCTGCCGTGGTCTATCCCGCCAAAACACTCCTGCAAGTCGCCGCGCATCTGGCGCGTCGCGAAACCATAAAACCTTACCTAAATCTACCTGAAACCCTCCCCCCCCATTACCCCGACATGAGCGAGGTCAAGGGACAGGAACAGGTCAAGCGCGCGCTGGAAATTGCCGCCGCTGGCGGGCATAGCGTGTTGATGATGGGGCCGCCGGGCGCGGGAAAATCCATGCTGGCGGCGCGTTTCCCCGGCATCCTGCCGCAGATGACCCAGCAGGAAGCGCTGGAAAGCGCGGCCTTGCAATCGCTGGATGGCAGCTTTGATGTCAGCCGCTGGAAGTCTCGCCCGTATCGCGCACCCCACCATACCGCTTCCGGCGTGGCACTGGTCGGCGGCGGCAGCAACCCGCGTCCGGGTGAAATTTCGATGGCGCTGCATGGGGTGTTATTTTTGGACGAACTGCCGGAATTCGACCGCAGCGTGCTGGAAGTGTTGCGCGAGCCGCTGGAATCGGGGCATATCACCATCTCGCGCGCCGCGCGCCGCGCCGAATTCCCCGCGCAATTTCAGTTGATAGCGGCGATGAATCCGTGTCCGTGCGGCTATTTTGGCCACTACAACGGCAAATGTCGCTGTACGCCCGACCAGATTTCGCGCTATCGCGGCAAAATTTCCGGCCCCTTGCTGGACCGCATAGACATACAGATTGAAGTCCCCGCCGTGCCGCAGGATGACTTGCTGGGCAAGGCCGCTGGCGAGTCCAGCCTGTCCGTGCAGCAGCGCGTCAATGCGGCCAGAGCACGGCAACTGGCGCGACAAGGGAAAAACAACGCGCTGCTTTCCGTCACGGAAATTGACGCTTTTTGTACGCCGGATGCACCTGGCATCGCCTTGTTACAGCAGGCTTTAAGCCGCCTCAACTTATCGGCGCGCGCCTACCACCGCATCCTCAAGGTCGCGCGCAGCATCGCCGACTTGGCGGGCAGCGATGCCGTCACCCGTTCACACATCGCCGAAGCCGTACAATATCGCCGCCTGAATTTTTAACAGCCGCACGAGGCGGCTGTTTTTGGGGGGAGGAGGATTAACCGAACAATCTGCCGAAAAAACCTTTTTTCTTCTCGATAAAACTATCCTGCTGAATATTCCGTTTGACGTATTCCACATAATCCGCATCATCGCGCTTGATGTGGTTGAACAGCCAGGTAAACAGCATCTTGTGCAGCTCTTCCGACACATCTTCGCCCAGGCTGAAACGATGCTGCAAGTCGGCCACCTTGTTGACGAACATTTCATGCACTCTCTTGTGCGCCTTCAAAAATGGGTAATGCGCGTCTTCCTGCATACTTTCCTCGAAGGCGAAGTGCGAAAGCGTGTAATCCACCGTTTCATCTATCACTCGACCCAAGTCTTCCATCTTGTGGCCGCTTTTGCGCGCGTCGTCAAGTTCATTGATGTATTCGACAATGCGTTGATGCTGCTTATCAATGATGTTAATGCCGGTGTTGAGATCGGTAGTCCAAACGAGCTTAGCCATGACATCCTCCTAATCTGGGTTATTGTGGGTACAAATTACATGAGCTTCGGATAATAAGCCTATTCGTCATCCGAGATATTGTTTTAGCTCAAATTTTGATGCGTACATGTTAAAATCGAACGACTTTTTTTGCCTTCAACGACCATGACCCGCTCCCCGCACCCGATAGAAAATCTTCTCCAGCAGCGCATCCTGATTCTGGATGGCGCGATGGGGACGATGATCCAACGCTACAAGCTGACCGAAGCGGACTATCGCGGCACACGTTTCGCCGATTGGCATCGTGACCTCAAGGGCAACAACGACCTGCTAGTCATCACTAAGCCCGAAGTCATCAAAGCGATCCACAGCGAATATCTGGCGGCGGGCGCGGACATTATCGAGACCAACACCTTTGGCGCGAACGCGACCACGCTGAACGCCTATGGCATGTCCGAATTCAACTACGAGCTGAACAAGGCGGGTGCGCGTGTGGCGCGCGAAGCGTGCGACCAATTTGCGACAGCCGACAAGCCGCGCTTCGTCGCAGGCGTTCTGGGGCCCACCGACAAGACCGCGACCATTTCGCCGGACGTGAACGACCCTGCGGCGCGCAACATCAGCTTCGACAAGCTGGTTGCGGATTATTCGGAAGCCACGCGCGGCTTGATGGACGGCGGCGCGGATTTGATTTTGATCGAAACCATCTTCGATACGCTGAACGCCAAGGCGGCGATCTTCGCGGTAAAAACGGTGTTCGCGGAACGTAAGGCATCGCTGCCGATCATGATTTCCGGGACGATCACCGATGCCTCGGGCCGCACGCTGACCGGGCAAGTCACCGAAGCGTTCTACAATTCGCTGGCACACGCCAAGCCAATTTCCATCGGCCTGAACTGTGCGCTGGGTGCGGCTGAGTTGCGCCAGTATGTCGAGGAATTGTCGCGTGTCGCCAACTGTTACGTTAGTGCGCACCCCAACGCTGGCCTGCCCAACCCGCTGGCCGAAACCGGCTATGACGATACGCCCGAGAACATGTCCGGCCACATCAGGGAGTGGGCTGCCAGCGGCCTGCTCAACATCGTCGGCGGTTGCTGCGGCACTTCGCCCGCCTTCATCAAGGCGATTGCCGAAGTCGTCAAGGATGTCCCGCCGCGCAAGATTCCCGACCTTCCTGTCGAATGCCGTTTATCCGGCCTTGAGCCTTTCAATATCAGTGACGATTCCTTGTTCGTCAACGTCGGCGAACGCTGCAACGTGACGGGTTCAGCCAAGTTCAAGCGCCTGATTCTCGAGGGAAAATACGACGAAGCGCTGGAAGTCGCCAAGCAACAGGTCGAAACGGGCGCGCAGGTGATAGATGTCAACATGGATGAGGCGATGCTGGACGGCGAAGCCGCGATGGTGCGTTTCCTCAATCTCATCGCCTCCGAGCCGGACATTTCCAAAGTCCCGCTGATGATAGATTCCTCCAAGTGGAGCATCATCGAAGCGGGGTTGAAGTGCGTGCAGGGCAAGTCCATCGTCAACTCCATCTCGCTCAAGGAAGGCGAAGAAAATTTCATCAAATACGCCACGTTAGTGCGTCAATACGGCGCGGCAGCCGTGGTGATGGCGTTCGACGAACAAGGTCAGGCGGATACCTACCAACGCAAGACGCAAATCTGCCAACGCAGCTACGACATTCTGGTCAACCAGGTCGGCTTCCCGCCTGAGGACATCATCTTCGACCCGAACATCTTCGCCATCGCCACGGGCATCGAGGAACACAACAACTACGCGGTTGACTTTATCAACGCCTGCGTCTGGATCAGAAAAAATCTGCCCTATGCCAAGATTTCCGGCGGGGTGTCCAACGTATCGTTCAGCTTCCGGGGCAACGAGCCGGTGCGCGAAGCGATCCACACCGTGTTCCTGTATCACGCCATCAAGGCGGGCATGAACATGGGCATCGTCAACGCCGGACAGCTCGGCGTTTATGAAGAAATACCGAAAGAACTGCGCGACGCGGTGGAAGACGTGGTGCTCAACCGCCACCCGGATGCGGGCGAAAAACTGGTCAAAATCGCCGAAAACGTCAAGGGCGGCGGCAAGGAACAGGTCGAAGACCTGGAATGGCGCAAGGGTACGGTGCAGGAACGCCTGACCCACGCGCTGGTGCGCGGCATTACCACTTTCATCGTCGAAGACACCGAAGAAGCACGCCTGGCAGCCAATTTCCCGGTGGAAGTCATCGAAGGCCCGCTGATGACGGGCATGAACGTGGTCGGCGACCTGTTCGGCGCAGGCAAGATGTTTTTGCCGCAAGTGGTCAAATCCGCCCGCGTGATGAAACAGGCGGTAGCGCATTTGATTCCCTACATCGAAGCCGAAAAACTACGCTCGGGTGACACCAGCACCAAGGGCAAGATCGTCATGGCAACGGTGAAGGGCGACGTGCACGACATTGGCAAGAACATCGTCACCGTGGTGTTGCAGTGCAATAACTTCGAGGTGGTGAACATGGGCGTAATGGTGCCGTGCCAGCAGATATTGGACACCGCCCGCGAACACAACGCCGACATCATCGGCCTGTCCGGGCTGATTACCCCGTCGCTGGAAGAAATGGCGCATGTCGCCAAAGAGATGGAACGGCAAGGCTTCAAGATTCCCCTGCTGATCGGCGGCGCGACCACTTCGCGCGTGCATACGGCGGTGAAAATCGAACCCAATTATCCGAGCGGACAGACTGTGTATGTCGTGGATGCCTCGCGCGCCGTGGGGGTGTGCAGCAACCTGCTCTCCGACACGCTGCGCGACGAGTATGTGGCGGGCATCAAGGCGGAATACGCCAACGCGCGCGAAGACCATGAACGCAAGAAGACCAAGGCCGTGTATGTGTCGCTTGCAGCCGCGCGCGCGCATGGCTTCAAGACGAACTGGGGGATTTACACGCCGCCGAAACCCAATTTCCTGGGTGTCAGGGAATTGCGTGACTACAGTTTGGCAGAAATCGCCGGGTTTATTGACTGGTCGCCTTTTTTCCAGGCATGGGAACTGGCGGGTCGCTATCCGAAGATTTTGCAAGACGAAGTGGTGGGCGTTGAAGCGACCAAACTATTCGCCGATGCACAAGCCATGCTGAAAGAAATCGTCCAGGGAAAATGGCTCACCGCCAATGCCGTGTTCGGCCTGTTCCCTGCCAACACCGTGACTGTTGATGGCATAC
>PEUR01000084.1:0-5103 GCA_002780675.1 Gallionellales bacterium CG03_land_8_20_14_0_80_55_15
AAATCGCGGCCAGGCCTGGGCGAAAGATGTTGGCTGGCGGATTGATTACCAGATTGCTACGCCCGGCATCGCGCAACGCGCGCAGTCGGCCAGCATCTACAAGGCCGAACGCTTTTCCGACCACGCACCGCTGACCATAGATTACTTGGGTTAACTTTGCACCCAAGGCAGTCCGGCGGCACGCCAGCCGTTAATGGTGTTGCGATGCAGCGCACCATCCGGGTCTCCCTCAAAGCCTTCCAATACGTTGTAGCTGGCAGTGAACCCGGCCGCAGTCGCCGCGCTGGCAGCCGCATGGGAACGTGCGCCGCTGCGGCAGAGGAAGAGCACCAGGGATTCTTTATCCACCTGTTGTTCCATGGCGGCGATAAAGTTGGGGTTGGCTTTCATGCCGGGGTAAGTCATCCATTCAATTTCGACCGCGCCGGGGACGCGCCCGACCCAGTCAAGCTCGGCGCGGCAGCGGACATCTACCAGTTGAGTCCCGGGCGCTGATTGCAGCAGTTTCTGTGCTTCGTCGGGATATAGCGCGCCTTGATAGGGCAGGTTCTTGTCTTTGGCGCGTTGCTGCGCGGCTTGCAGGATGCTGGTAATTTCTCCCATGATGTTTCTCCTTTTATTGGTAGCTGATGTGGGTAGTGCGAAAGTTTATTCGGCTAAACTTTAATGAATCCTGCGCGAATGTTATCCTGCGCGGAATGGTCACATACTAGCGCAACCTCAATGAAAAATCATAATCACCCGCATGACGTGCATGACAACCGGGAAGCTTTTGAACCCGCTCATCCCGAGCGGTTTGCCGCCGCACAAAAAAGCACTTGGGTCAGTATCGTGATCAATTTGGTGCTGACGTTTCTACAAATCGTCGGTGGCTTCTTTTCGCATTCTCAGGCTTTGATGGCCGATGGCCTGCATTCCTTGTCCGATTTACTTTCCGACGTGCTGGTGTTGTTCGCCAATCGGCACGGCAATCGCCATGCCGATGCCAATCATCCATATGGTCACGCCAGAGTGGAAACTGCCGCCACGCTGATACTGGGCGTATTCCTGGCGGCACTGGGGGTGGGATTGCTGGTGACTGCCGCGCTACGCTTGCAGCATCCCGGCGAGTTGCATGCAGTCAATCCCGTCGCGCTCGCCGTGGCCTTGGTTGCCCTGATTGCCAAAGAGGGCATGTTCCGCTACATGATGGCGGTGGCTAAAAGGGTGCGCTCGCAAATGCTCGTGGCGAATGCCTGGCACGCCCGGTCTGACGCGGCTTCTTCCTTGGTGGTGGTGGTCGGTATTGGCGGTAACTTGTTGGGTTACACCTTTCTGGATATGGTGGCGGCGGCAGTCGTCGGGGTGATGATCGGGCGTATGGGCGGTAAGCTTGCTTTGGAGGCGTTGTCGGAATTGATTGATACGGGACTGGATGCCGAGGAAGTGGCGGCGATACGGCAAACTTTGCTGGATACCCACGGCGTGAGGGGCTTGCACGATTTGCGCACGCGCAAGATGGCGGACAATGCGCTGGTTGATGCGCACATTCTGGTGGATCCCCGCATCAGTGTTTCCGAAGGGCACTACATCGCCGAAACCGCACGCAATGCCGTGCTCGATAAGCATCATGTGCTGGATGTGATGGTGCATATAGACCCGGAAGACGATATGCAGAGCAAGCATAACGTCCACTTGCCGAGTCGTCCGGACTTGCTGGTTCAACTGGGCGAGTGTTTCAGCGATGTTAATTTCGTGGACTATAGGGTGGTGTTTCACTATCTGGATGGAAAAGTAGACGCGGAGCTCTACCTGCCCGTCAATCGGCAAAGCCAGGCACAAGCAGCTGAGTTGCAAGCGCGCTGCGACAAACTGGTCGAGCATGATCCGGTGTTCCGCTCGATTTATATCCATAGTCAGCACGCACAAGAATAGTGCGTAACAGACAAAACATCGCCCGTAATTGGTGCGATTTATTTTTGTGTTAGTTCACAGGGTTATGGCACAATGCGGCCTTCGCACACAGACAGGCGCAAGGCCTGGTCTGTAGAGATTTGGTCGTATTTGGGTAGCAGTTCGCTGATTGATTTGATTCATTGGGAGAGAGTGATGTCGTTGACGGTAAATGATGTGTTGCAAATGATTAAAGACCACGATGTCAAGTTCGTGGATTTTCGTTTTACAGATACGCGTGGCAAAGAACAGCACGTCGGCGTACCCGCCAAATATGTCGGGATGGACAAGTTTGAAGAAGGCCACGCTTTCGACGGTTCTTCCATCGCTGGCTGGAAGGGTATTCAGGCTTCCGATATGTTGTTGATGCCGGATCCGGCTACTGCTTATCTTGATCCTTTCATGGACGAAAATACCCTCGTCATCACCTGTGACGTGGTAGAACCGACCGACGGCAAGGGCTATGACCGCGATCCTCGCTCCATCGCCAAGCGCGCCGAAGCCTACCTGCAATCCAGCGGCTTGGGCGACACCGCCTACTTTGGTCCCGAGCCGGAATTCTTTGTCTTTGATTCCGTGAAATGGCAAATTGATATGTCGGGTTGCTTCGTTAAAATCGGCTCCGAAGAAGCAGCATGGTCTTCGGGCAAGGAGTTTGATGGTGGCAATACCGGTCACCGTCCCGTGGTCAAGGGCGGCTACTTCCCGGTTCCCCCGGTTGACAGCCTGAACGACATGCGCGCCGCGATGTGTCTGGCACTGGAAGACATCGGCATTGAAGTGGAAGTACATCACCATGAAGTGGCAACTGCCGGTCAATGCGAAATCGGCACCAAGTTCGATACGCTGGTGCGCCGCGCCGACCAGACTCAAGCCCTGAAGTATGTGGTTCACAACATTGCTCACCAATATGGCAAAACGGCGACTTTCATGCCCAAGCCTATCGTTGGCGACAATGGTTCGGGTATGCACGTTCACCAATCCATCTGGAAAGAGGGCAAGAACCTGTTCGCGGGCAATGGCTATGCCGGCTTGTCTGAAACCGCGCTGTACTACATCGGCGGTATCATCAAGCACGCCAAGGCATTGAATGCCATCACCAATCCCGGCACCAACTCGTACAAGCGCCTGGTTCCTCACTACGAAGCACCGACCAAGCTGGCTTATTCTGCCAAGAATCGTTCCGCTTCGATCCGTATTCCGCATGTGTCCAGCGACAAGGCGCGCCGTATCGAAACACGTTTCCCTGATCCGACCGCCAACCCTTATCTGTGCTTTGCCGCACTGATGATGGCGGGCCTGGACGGTATCCAGAACAAGATTCACCCCGGCGATCCAGCCGACAAGAACTTGTACGACCTGCCACCGGAAGAAGATGCCAAGATTCCAACCGTATGCAGCTCGTTGGATGAAGCGCTGGCGGCTTTGGACAAGGATCGCGAGTTCCTGACCCGTGGCGGCGTGTTCTCCAGCGATTTCATTGACGCTTTCATCGCCTTGAAGATGGAAGAAGTGACACGCTTGCGCATGACGACTCATCCGGTGGAATTCGAGATGTACTACAGCATTTAATCGCGGCAGGTACAGGTCACACTCAAAACGGGGCGCAAGCCCCGTTTTGCATTTCGGTAAAGCGTTTGTCATGGCGCAGGGCTTGACCTATACTCATCCCGCCTTTTCGCAGGAGAAAGACTATGAAACATCGCTATTGGCTTACCTTGCTTTGCCTGTTTCCAGCATTGGCACTGGCCGACATTTATAAATCTGTGGATGCGGACGGGCATATCACTTATTCCAGCGCACCCTTAAAAGGCGGAAAACGTATTATCGAAACGCAGACACCCTCCCCCCCCAGGTCATCATCCGTGGTGCGCTCGCGTTCTGCCGCGTCACCGGAGGGTTTTCCCAAAGTAACACAAGAGGCTCAAAAGGGACGTGATGCGACACGCCGTAAAATTTTGCAAGATGAATTAAAAATCGAGCAATCCTTGCTCGGCGATGCGCAGCGCGACTTACACGCAATCGAAACTAATCCAAGGATTGCCAGGAATAACGACAAGCTCAAAGAACTGGCGGGTGAAGTAGAGTTGCATCAGCGCAACATTGATGCGCTCAACACCGAAATTTCCAAACTGAAATAATCACAATGGCATGATTGTTGCTTATTATCCGGTATGCCCGACTTTACACGCCTTACACTGGAACACCTCGATACCGCTGTCATCCTGCTGGATGAAGCGTCGCGCGTCAGCTACCTGAATCCGGCGGCAGAAAATATGTTCGATGTCAGCGGGAAAAGCCTGCTCGGACACGCCTTGTTGACGATTTTTGCGGAAGCTGCACAGCTTGACGAGGCGATGCAGCGGGCATTGCATAACAATGACAGCTACATCGAGCACGACCTGACGCTGACCACGCACACCCATAACAAATTACATCTGCGCTGTACGGTAACGCCGCTACGACTGGAGCGATCCGGTTTGCTGCTGGAGTTTCACACGGTGGATCGGTCGCTGAAGTTGGCGCGCGAAGAGCAGATGCTCGATCAGACGCAGGCGAATCGTCTGCTGCTGCGCAATCTGGCACATGAAATCAAGAACCCGTTGGGCGGTATACGCGGTGCGGCGCAGTTGCTGGAACAGGAACTGGAAAAGCCGGAATTGCACGAATACACCCAGGTCATCATCCAGGAAGCAGACCGGCTGCGCGCCTTGATGGAAAATTTGCTCACGCCGCAAGGTCACGTCCAGCATAGCGCGCTGAATATCCACGAAGTGCTGGAACGGGTGCGCTCGGTGATGCTGGCCGAGATGCCTAAAGGGCTTATTATCCAGCGCGACTATGACACCAGTCTGCCCGACCTGATTGGTGATAAGGAGCGCTTGATACAAGTCATGTTTAATCTGGTGCGCAACGCTGCACAGGCCATGCAAGGCCTGGGAAAAATTACGCTGCGCACCCGTATTGCACGGCAGGTCACGCTGATTAAGCAGCGCCACCGCCTGGCCGTGATGGTGCAGATTGCCGATAACGGCCCCGGTATCCCGGCGGAATTAAAAGACAAGATTTTTTACCCGTTGGTGTCCGGTCGTGCCGATGGACACGGGTTGGGGCTGACCTTGGCGCAGGATTTTATCAGCCAGCATCATGGCACCATTGAATTTGAAAGTG
>PEUR01000084.1:5170-12456 GCA_002780675.1 Gallionellales bacterium CG03_land_8_20_14_0_80_55_15
CTCTTGAATTATAAGATAAATTAGATTGATTGGGTGTATATGAAAGCAGTCTGGATAATTGACGATGACCGTTCGATACGCTGGGTGCTGGAAAAATCCCTGGCGCGTGCCAGCATCGAATTCAAAAGTTTTACCACGGCGGATGACGCGTTGCGGGCCTTGGCTAAAGAGCAGCCGCAAGTCGTGGTGAGCGACATCAGGATGCCGGGCAGTTCGGGGCTGGATTTTCTACAGGCCTTGCATCAGCGTTACCCGCTGATTCCGGTCATCATCATGACCGCTTATTCCGATTTGGAAAGTGCCGTGTCGGCCTTTCAGGGTGGGGCGTTTGAATATCTGCCCAAGCCCTTTGACATCAATCACGCAGTTGAGCTTATCCGCCGTGCCTTGGAGCAGAGCCGCCATAAGTCTGCCGAGGTGGGAGAGGTCGAAGTGGCCGCAGAAATTCTCGGCCATGCGCCCGCCATGCAAGAGGTTTTCCGCGCCATCGGCAAGCTGTCGAATTCACTGGCGACGGTACTCATTAACGGCGAATCGGGAACCGGTAAAGAACTGGTGGCGCACGCCCTGCACCGCCACAGTGCGCGTGCAGACCAGCCGTTCATCGCCATCAACACCGCCGCTATCCCCAAGGATTTGCTGGAGTCCGAGTTGTTTGGCCACGAGCGCGGCGCGTTCACCGGGGCTGCCGCCACGCGGCGCGGGCGATTCGAGCAGGCCGAAGGCGGCACCTTGTTTCTCGACGAGATAGGCGACATGCCGCCCGAACTGCAAACCCGCTTGCTGCGCGTGTTGTCGGATGGCAACTACTACCGCGTCGGCGGACATCAGCCCATTAAAGCCAACGTGCGCATCATCACCGCGACCCACCAGAACCTCGAAGAACGCGTCAAGCTCGGGCTATTCCGCGAAGACCTGTTCCATCGCCTGAATGTCATTCGCCTGCGTTTGCCGCCCTTGCGCGAACGGCGCGAAGACATTCCGCTGCTGGCAAAATACTTCCTGCAAAAGAGCGCGCAGGAACTAGTGTCGGAACAGAAGCAATTTTCTGAGGCGACCTTGACGCACCTGGGTGCGCAGGATTTTCCCGGCAACGTGCGGCAACTGGAAAACCTGTGCCACTGGCTGACGGTGATGACCCCGTCGCAAGTGATAGAAATTACCGATTTGCCGCCCGAATGGCGCGACAACGTCACTGCGTCAGTCATGCCAGGCGATTGGAGTTTTGCCTTGGCCAATCAGGTCGCGCAGGCTTTGCAGCGCGGCGAAGAAGGCATCATGGAAAACTTTGCACCGTTGTTTGAACGCACCCTGATCCTGCAAGCCTTGCATCACACCAATGGCCGCCGCATCGAAGCCGCCATCCTGCTCGGTATCGGACGCAACACCCTGACGCGCAAAATTCAGGAACTGGGGCTGGATGAGCCGGAAGCGTAAAGCGTTCGTTCGCGGTGCATCACAAGGCAATTTACGGCCTATCGAGAAGGGGAATGATCCGCAATAAAGCGGATGCTCGCGACCGGTAATAAGCTGTTGTCAGCAGACTGTACGAAGGGACACTGTGTTCGTCCGGTTTTCCCGCAAAATGCCATGTGAACCGCTTTTTTCACGCAGTAGGTCTAGGAGTTTGTCGGACTAAAAGGAATTGTCGCTGCTAAAGCCTGTGGTACAAACTTTGCGATTGATAATTAACAGTGAAAGAGCAAAAAGAATTAAGCGTATGAATATGGGATAGGGTAAATTCCTATTTACATCCATTTCGCAAGGTAATAAACATTTTTGCACCTGAAATTTAGTTGCATTAAGAAAATTTACAGCACATAATCTATGAGCAAACGGCAAAAGCAAGCAGACAAACTATTCTGCAAACCACCTCCAACCGACTATCGGTGGGAAGATTTGATTCAGGTAATGCGAAGAAATGGATTTACCGAAAGCTGCACGGGTGGATCGCACTACATGTTTGAACACGAGAACGGCTATCGATTCAGGATGTCCAAAACACACCCGTCAGGGATACTCAAAAAATATCAGATTGATGCTGCCAAAGAGGCATTAGCGGACATTAAATCAACTGACATAGAGAACATATAAAATGAAGAACCAACTTAGTTATCTTGGATATACTGGATCAATTGAGATCAGTATTGAAGACGGCTGCATGCATGGCAGGATTTTATTTATCGATGATCTGATCACCTTCGAGTGTGATAGCGTCGCTGAGATCACCACCGCCTTTACAGAAGCTGTGGATGAATATCTCGCCTATTGCGAGCAGGCTGGGAAACCGGCCAATAAGCCTTATAGCGGTAGCTTTAATGTACGAGTTGGTCCCGAGCTGCATAGGGCCGCCACCAAACAAGCATATCAGGAAGATAAGTCACTTAATGAGTTTGTGCGCAGCGCCATCGAGAATGCCATTGAACAACCAAAGCAGCTTGCCACGATTCATCACGAGGTTACCGTGAATCATATCGTCAAGCACGAAACACAGTTTGAAGTACCTTATTCAACAGAGGAAAAATCATCATGGCAGCAGATAAGCCAAGTGTTGCAGTGAGTAAGCGAAGTCCATTAAAGGTTGCATTAATCTCAACAAGACTTAAAAAAATTGCTATTGATGCACTGATAGCACCAAAAGAAGTTGGCGGTGGAAATCTGATTCTGAACTATACCATTACCCTCGAACCAAACGAAACGCCTGGCACCATGGGAATGTCTTTGCAGATATCTGGAGATGGGGAGGATAAAGACGACCCCGGAACGATCCCTTTTAAGATCGACGCAGTCATATCCGGATTGTTCTCAATCACTAGAAAGCCAACCAAAATTGAAGCTAAAAATCTTTCAACCGACATGGCCAACTACGTTCTGCCGATATTGACTGACACGATTGAAACAACGCTGACAAAATGTGGCTATCCGAATATTCAACTACTAAAAAGCCTCCCAGCAGAAGCCTAAACTATTTCACACCATACAAACCCGCTTCGGCGGGTTTTTAATGCCAAGGTGTAGCGCCTTCTGTAGAACGTGCGCCATGGCAAATGATACCCTTCAGCTATCAGTTGAATCCATTGAAGGCGAGATCGCCCTCATCATCCAGTATCAGCCCAGTAAAATCGAAGCTTTGGGCTTACTGGCCGGAGCGATGTGCCGCCATCCGCCGCGCCAGGTTCTAGGCAGCTAATTTTCAACATCGACCCGCTGCTGATGGCACATACCTGCCGTTGGTATATGTAGGTGCCACCGTCCGCTCAGGCCGAATTCCGGGCTTTGGCGGCAAGCGTCATGTCGAGCTGATTCGTTTCATAAGTCGCTGGTCGAGGTTGCACAATGCAACCCGGAAACAGGCAGTCAAGGATGCGCGCTACAAAGCCAGTTTTTTGAGCAGCTTGTCGTGTATCCCGCCAAATCCGCCGTTGCTCATTACCAGAATACTATCGCCTGATTTCGCTTCGGCGGCGATGGCGGTTATCAGTTCGTTTAGGTCGTCTGTCACGATGGCTTTGTTACCCAAGGGCGCGAGTGCTGCGCTTGCATCCCAACCCAGATTGCCGGAATAACAGAACACCTTGTCTGCCTGTTTCAGGCTGGCGGGGAGTGCCGCCTTCATGACCCCCAGCTTCATGGTGTTGGAGCGCGGTTCGAGTACCGCCAGAATCCGCGCCTGCCCTACTTTGCCGCGCAACCCGGCCACCGTGGTGTCTATCGCGGTCGGGTGATGGGCGAAATCGTCGTAAACGGTGATGCCGTTGACGCAACCTTTTACTTCCATGCGCCGCTTCACATTTTTGAATAGACCCAGCGCCTCCAGCCCCAGCGTGACGGGTACTCCGACATGGCGCGCGGCAGCGAGGGCTGCCAGCGCATTCATGCGGTTGTGTTCGCCCAGCAAGTCCCAAGCGAGCGTGCCTTGCGATGCGCCGTTCAGCGTCACGTTATTGGCTGCGTCTATGTTCCAGCCCGCGTCGTTGCCAAAAGTTTCCACCGGTGTCCAGCAACCGCGCTGGCGTACCCGCTCAAGCGAGGCTTCCCGAGCGTTGCTGACAATCAGCCCATTGCCCGGCACGGTGCGCACCAGATGGTGGAACTGCGTTTCGATCGCGTTCAAGTCGGCAAAGATGTCGGCGTGGTCGAATTCGAGGTTATTGAGAATCACGGTGCGAGGGTGGTAATGCACGAACTTGGAACGCTTGTCGAAGAACGCCGTGTCGTATTCATCGGCCTCGATAACGAAAAATGGGGACTCCGTAATGCGCGCCGAGATGGCAAAATTTTCGGGTACGCCGCCGATCAAAAAGCCGGGATTCAGTCCGGCATATTCGAGTATCCACGCCAGCATCGAGCTGGTAGTGGTCTTGCCGTGCGTCCCGGCTACGCCCAGCACCCACTTGTCGCGCAACAGGGTGTCGGAGAGCCATTGCGGGCCGGAGGCATAAGCCAGATTGCGGTTAAGGATTTCTTCCATCAGCGGATTGCCGCGCGTCACCACATTGCCGATGACGAACACATCAGGATTGAGCGCGAGTTGTTCCACGCCAAAGCCTTCAATCAGCTCGATGCCCTGCGCCTCAAGCTGCGTACTCATCGGCGGATAGACATTCGCGTCGCAGCCCGTGACGCGATAGCCCGCCTGCTTGGCAATCGCGGCGATGCCGCCCATGAACGTGCCGCAGATACCGAGGATGTGGATGTGACCGGGTTTTCTCATAAGTATTTGATTAAGCTCTAAAAATAAAATACACCGCGCCCATCATGCACAGCGCGGCGTACAGATAATCCCACTTCAGGGGCTGGTTCATATAAATTACGGCAAACGGCACAAACACCAGCAGCGTGATGACTTCTTGCATGATCTTCAACTGCCCCAAACTCATCGCGGTATAACCGATGCGGTTGGCGGGTACTTGCAACAGATATTCAAACAGCGCGATGCCCCAACTGACCAGCGCCGCCACATACCAGGGCGAGGTCGCCAGGTTCTTCAGATGCCCGTACCAGGCAAAAGTCATGAATAAATTGGACACCGCCAGCATCAATGCGGTGACCAATAAAGGATTAGAAATCAAGTTCATCGCGCAATCACTTCGTTGCGTTCAAATGTGTTCGCATCCATGCTGGATTACGTCGGCAGTCGAGTACCGCATAAACCAACACTTCTTGATTGCTTGTTTGGTAGTAAATCCCAAATGGAAATCGTTTGGCAAGTGCGCGATGAAAATCAGCAAAATACACAACGTGCATGCCCGCATACAGCAGCAAGGAATCTATATCGGAAAAAAGCGAATCCAAAAAATAATTGCCCAATCCCCGTTGTTGCTTTTCATAGAAATGATAGCCATCAATCAGGTCTTGTGAGGCTGAATTCAGGATGCGTATTTTCATTTCAAAGCATCACGAATTCTTGATTTTTCCGCATCCCAATCCTTGAATACTGCCTGCCCGTTTGCCACTGACTCCAGGCGTTCAGTAATCACCTCACGATGCCATGCAGGTGAAGGAATCTGATCGGGGTGATGACATAAGCCGTCCCACAAGTATTCCATCGTACGCAACTTGTCAGCGGTACTAAGACCGTCCAACTGAGCGGTGATATTCATGACTTTCTCCGAAATAAGTAATGGCACGCACCATTGACACTTGCACACAGAATTGAAATTAGTGTGCGCTCAACAATTCCACATCAAACACCAGCGTCGCATTCGGTGGGATCACGCCGCCCGCGCCGCGTGCGCCGTAACCCATGCTGGAGGGAATAATCAGCGTGCGTTGCCCGCCCACTTTCATGCCCGCGAAACCCTGATCCCAACCCTGGATGACATGACCTGCGCCCAACGGAAAGTCGAACGGCTGACCGCGGTCACGCGAGCTATCGAACTTCTGGCCTTTATGCTCAGGGGCGGTTTCGTCGTATAGCCAGCCAGTGTAATGCACCGAAATATCGTGACCTGGGACGGCCTCTGCTCCCGTGCCTAGCAAGGTGTCGTTCTTGATGAGGTAAGTTATTTTGCTGACTGGCATCGGCGGCAAATCAGGTTTTGAGCAAGCGCTGGTAATGAAAGTCGCCGACAGCAACAAAGCCAGCAAAAATTTTGGAAATAGATTCATAGTGACCTCAAAAATTATTCGACATCCAACAATTCAACATCAAAAATCAGCTTCGCATTCGGTGGAATCACCCCACCCGCGCCGCGCTTGCCATAGCCCATTTCAGGCGGAATCACCAGCGTGCGCTGACCACCCACTTTCATGCCCTGCACACCCATATCCCAACCCTGTATCACATGGCTCTGGCCGAGCGGGAAGTCGAACGGCTCGTCGCGGTCGCGCGAGCTGTCGAACTTCGTGCCCTTGTTACCTTCCGCGTTCTTGTCGAACAGCCAGCCGGTGTAGTGTACGGTCACATGCTGCCCGGCCTGCGCCTCGTCGCCCTCGCCGAGCTTGGTATCCACCCTCTCGGTGCGGATCACCTTGAGCAGCTTCACCTCGAACACCAGCGTGGCATTGGGCGGAATATCATTGCCCGCACCTTGTGCGCCATAACCCATCTCTGCGGGGATGATAAGCGTGCGCGATCCGCCCTCCTTCATACCCTGCACACCTTGATCCCAACCCTTGATAACGCGCCCGCCGCCGAGCGGAAAATCAAAAGGCTCGTTGCGGTCAAGCGAGCTGTCGAACTTCGTGCCCTTGTTCTCGGGTGCGCTCTCGTCAAAGAGCCAGCCGGTGTAATGCACAATGACGGTTTGTCCGGCTTGCGCTTCCGCGCCTTCGCCCAGTTTGGTGTCGGTTTTGATGAGGGTGGTCATGTTTCTCTTTCTGGTTGGTTATCTATCTATGTTTGTCAAATATTAGTAGGTTGGGTGGAGCCCTTCGACTTCGCTCAGGACTGGCTGCTCGATACCCAACAATCTAAAGGTTTCATTTGGTAACAACTTCGCCCGCCCAGTGACGCATGGTCTTCACCATCGTCGCTACAACGTCATCCCGGATCAGCGGAATATCCGTATCGTCATAGCGAAACGTCACTGCAAACGGATTGAGACGGGTAAGTTCTTCAGGTGAGCAGGGAGGCGTGATACCGCTCTGTAACAGCAGGGTTGCAAGGGTATGCAAGTCATGGGTGCGCTGAAATTCAATCCCGTTAAAAATCAGCACCGCTTTCAACAATTTCTCGATGGCCTGTTGTGCATGGAAACACGCCAGACGAAATTTTACCTCGGGTAATTTCAGCAAACCGCGAAACGCGGCGGCATCGTCATCCGCCAACCGAATATAACGCA
>PEUR01000107.1 GCA_002780675.1 Gallionellales bacterium CG03_land_8_20_14_0_80_55_15
TTTTTCGCTGATGGCATGAAAAATAGTGGGATGTAACGCCAATTTATTGCGGTTCATGTATTCCACGAAACTTCTGATACCGCCGCTGAACGCGAAGTTTTCTTCCTTGCCATTGCGCTGGTCAATCAGCGCAATTTTTACGCCGTTGTTCAAAAATGAAAGTTCGCGCAAGCGTTTGGCAAGAATATCGAAATGATATTCGATCTCTCCAAAAGTTTCCGTTGCCGCCAGGAAATGCACGATAGTGCCTTTCCTTTTGGAATCTCCCACCACCCTGAGCGGGGCGACCGGGTCGCCGTGACGGAATTCCATAAAGTGTTCTTTACCGTCGCGGTAGATAGTCAATTTAAGCCATTCCGACAAAGCGTTAACTACCGAAACACCTACTCCGTGCAAACCGCCGGATACTTTATAGGAATTGCTGTCAAATTTACCCCCCGCATGGAGGATGGTCATAATAACTTCAGCGGCAGAACGGCCTTCTTCCTTATGTATGTCGGTAGGAATTCCCCGGCCATTGTCGCTGACACTGATCGAATTGTCCGCATGAATGATGACGTTGATTTCATTACAATGCCCTGCCAATGCTTCATCAACTGCGTTATCCACAGCTTCAAATACCATATGGTGCAAGCCGGTGCCGTCATTTGTATCGCCGATGTACATACCCGGACGTTTACGGACTGCTTCCAGACCTTTTAGCACTTTGATACTAGTTGAATCGTATTCACTCATCGGTTTCTTTCCAGGTATTGATTTGTTTCACGTGAAACATTACACAAACAAAAAATGCAAAATGCGTTGAAGTTAACTAGCCCAGCTAGATACGCATGGGCATGACCACATAGCGGAATTCCTGATTATCGGGAGAGGTAATCAAAATACTGCTATTGGGACTGCCAAAAGAAAAAATAGCCTGTTCACTGTTGATGCTGTTCAAACCATCCAACAGATAATTGACGTTAAAGCCAATATCAATCGCCTCGCCGTGGTAATCCGTTTCAATCTCCACCTGAGCTTCTTCCTGTTCGCTGTTGCTGCTTATTACACTCAGATTTTTCTCGGTAAGAACAAAACGTACCCCCCTGAATTTTTCATTCGACAAGATGGCTGCGCGTTGCAATGCTTGTTGTACCAGCGTCCGGTTCATGCTCAGGTGGTTGCTGTAATCAGGTATAACTCTTTGATAATCAGGGAATTTTCCTTCAATCAATTTGGTAACTAGCTGAATTCCTGAAAAACTGGTTTTTAGTTGTTGATCTGAGAACTCAAGTTCAATTGCACTGTCATCATCGGCAAGCAGTTTTGCGAGTTCCATGACTGCCTTGCGAGGGATGATGATTTCCTGTTTCGCTAAATCCGCTTCGATGGTGATGGCATTGTATGCCAGCCTGTGTCCATCGGTTGCAACAGCTTTGAGCTTGTTGCCTTCAACACCCAGCAACACGCCATTCAGATAGTAACGCACATCTTGTTGAGCCATAGCGTATTGAATTGAGCCTAGCAGCAATTTCAGCGCATTCTGGCTTAACGTGATTTTATTGCTGTTTTGTAATTGATTGCTTAGTTTGGGAAAATCCTGTGCCGGCAAGGTTTGCAGATTGAATCTGCTTTTATTTGATTTTATTTGAGCTTTGTTTTCTTTGACTTCAATGGAAATTTTGCTCTGGTCTGGAAGGATACGCAGGATGTCCTGAAGTTTTTTACCGCCAACTGTAATGGCAGCACTGGAATCGTCATCCGTTTCGATGGTGTTGGTAATTTGAATTTCAAGATCAGTCGCAGTAAGTTTTATTTTACCATTTTCCTTTTCTATCAATATGTTAGATAAAATAGGCATGGTTTGTTTACGTTCGACGACACCCACCACCACTTGCAGAGGTTTCAACAAAGCTTCTTTTTCTATTTTCTGTATAAACATAATATAAATACCTAACAATAATAATAATGTGGCCTGTTTGCGTGGATAAGTCTAAAAATGTCTTTCAAACCAGTTTGTTGAATATAAAACGCAGTTGTTATTTTGCTGTTTGTTAATGGGATGGCTAATGTGGGTAAGTTTATCTGTACCGTTTTTAATTGCAATGTCCACATTTCATCCACAATTTAATCACAGCTTTATCCCGTCAGAGTCTGGAGCAAGATTTTATAGTCGGCATCCATCGTGGTATCGCTGGTTCTTAACGCAGTTATTGTCTGACAGGCGTGAATTACCGTGGAGTGATCTTTGCCACCAAAAGAATTACCAATTTCCGGTAGGCTCATCGGAGTAAGTTCGCGTGCCAATGTCATGGCAATCTGTCTTGGGCGGGTCAGATTTCGGGTGCGCCTTTTGGAAAGCATATCTGCAATTTTTATGCGGTAATAGTCAGCAACTGTTTTTTGAATATTATCAATGGAAATCTGTCTGCTTTGAGCGACCAGAATATCCTTGAGTGCCTCTTTTGCCGCTTCAACAGAAATGCTGCGTTTGTGAAATTTGGTATAAGCCTCCACGCGTTTAAGCGCACCTTCAAGTTCTCTGACGTTTGAATTGACATGTTTGGCAATAAAAAAAGCAACAGCATCGCTAAGCGCATAGCCGCTTAAAGTCGCTTTTTTAAGCAGAATAGCAACGCGCATTTCCAGTTCAGGCGGTTCTATGCCGATGGTCAATCCCCAGCCGAAACGTGAAATCAGACGACTTTCCAGCCCCGTTAATTCTTTGGGGAAAGTATCGCTGGTAAGGATTACCTGCTTGTGTGAATCAACCAGGGTGTTGAAGGCATAAAAAAACTCTTCCTGAGTTTTTGCCTTACCGGCGAAAAATTGAATGTCATCAATCAGCAGCACGTCCAGAGAGTGATAATACTGCTTGAATTCCTCGAATTTATTGGTTTGGTAGGCTCGTACAACGTCGGCCACATAGCGTTCGGCGTGCATGTAGCAAACTTTTGCCTGTGGGTTATTGACCCTGATCTGGTTGCCTATAGCTTGAGCCAAATGTGTTTTACCTAGTCCAACGCCACCATAAATGAACAGCGGATTATAAGAAACTCCAGGTAATTCAGCTACTTGGGTAGCGGCTGCAAAGGCCAGTTGATTCGCTTTACCGATGACGAAATTTTCAAAAGTTAAACTTTGATTGAGTTTTCCGTAGCCCCTGAACGAGGTTTCTATTTTCGGTTTATTGTCTGCCGGCAATTTCTTTTTTTCTACCGCAGGCGGTGGAAGCGGAGCGTTTTTGGCCGTTGATTCTTCAATACGAAAATCGAATGGTGGTACTTCCGGGTAAGTCAGTTGCGCCAGACGTTTAATTTCGGGGAAGAAACGATCTTGAACAATTTTCAGTGTGAAAGTATTGGGTGCGGTTAAAACCAGACAGCCGTTGTCGTTGGATAACCGGAGTGGTTTTATCCATGAGTTGAATTGTTGGGGGGGAAGGCTCTTTTCAAATGAGCGCAAACAGGTATCCCAGAAGGATTTTTCTTGCATATATACCGGAAAGAGTGAGGAAATTAGCTATAAAGTGGCTGCATTCTACAGGCCATAACAAAACTTATCCACAAGCAACAAAGCAAATTTGTCTTGACACAAAGAAGCTAACATATTGTAATGCCGCGTTTAATGACCCTCCGAGGATAAATTACAATGAAACGCACATATCAACCTTCAGTAACTAGAAGAAAACGCACCCATGGATTTTTGGTTCGCATGAAAACTCGTGCCGGTAGAGCGGTAATCCGTGCGCGCCGTGCCAAGGGCCGTGCAAAACTCGCTGTTTAAGCATCCCCAGAGCTTTACTGCCGCGCAACGTATTTCGCGCGGTGTTGGCTACAATAATTGTCTGAAATCACTAATGATTTCAGACAATTATTTCAAGATTTTTTTTGTACCGAATAATTTGCAATTAGCGAGACTGGGTATCGTTGCGGCCAAAAGGCTGATGCCGAGAGCGGTAGACAGAAATCTCGCCAAGCGCGAAATAAGACAACTTTTTCGCGTACATAAAATAAAATTTGTGGCGATTGATATTGTTGTCATGGTGCGTAAAACCGAACCATTAGACAAAGCTGCGAAAACAAACAGTTTGAGTAAACTTTTTAGTCGGGTAGTCACACGATGCGCAGAATCCTGATTAAGGTGATACATGGCTACCAATATTTTATTAGCCCGCTCAGACCGCCTTCGTGTCGTTTTACCCCAAGTTGTTCACATTACGCATGTGAAGCGTTGACCAAGCATGGCCTGTTAAAAGGTTTATGGTTGAGTATCAAGCGTCTAGTTCGCTGCAACCCCTGGCATCCAGGTGGCTACGATCCAATACCTTAATCAATACAAAATACCATCATGGACTTTCAGAGACTTTTCCTGTTTTTAATTTTTTCGTTTTCACTGATGATGGTGTGGGATGGCTGGCAACGTTACCAGCATCCAGAGTTGGCTCAGCAAACTCAGACTGCATCCGTAAAATCTGATTTACCGGTAGCAACCACCAAGGCAGCCAGCGTCGCAGCACAAGCGGCGATTGTTGAGCAGTCGGCAAAGCAGGCAACCGGGAAAATTATCAAGGTTAAAACGGATTTTCTGGAAGCCGATATCAGCAGCGTAGGCGGAGATATTCTGCAACTGGATTTTCTTAAACAACCCGCTGCCCAGGATAAAAATAAAAATTTTGTGCTATTCCAGAAAGGTGAGGGAAAACCTACTTATGTTGCTCAGTCAGGTTTGCTGGGCGCAGGGATGCCGAATCACAATAGTATTTTTACCAGCACTCAGGATAGTTACGAACTCAAGGATAATGCCGAGAAGATTCAGGTAAAGCTGGTTGCCGAAAGCGTGGGCGGCGTTCAAGTTACCAAACTGTTAACCTTCCATAAAAGCAGCTATGTAATTGATGTTGCTTATCAAATAGAAAACAACAGCAGTGTGGCAATCAATACCTCGGCTTATTATCAGTTTATTCGGGATAGTGAAGAACCTGTAGGGGGTTCCAAGATGGTGCCAACTTACACCGGACCTGCGGTGTATACGGAGCAGGAAAAATTCCAAAAAGTCGCATTTTCAGATATTGATAAAGCCAAGGTTGCCTATCCAAAGGAAGCAAATAACGGCTGGATAGGTATGTTGCAGCATTATTTTGTGGCAGCCTGGATTCCTGAGCAAAAAACCAATCGCGAGTATTTCACGCGCAAACTGGAGAGTGGTTTGTATTCAGCGGGGGTGGTTATACCCGTACCGGCAATCGCGGCGGGACAAAAATCTCTTGTAAATGTCGCTCTTTACGCGGGACCTGCCCAGTCTTCAATCAACGATATTGCGCCAGGATTGGGGTTGTCGGTGGATTATGGCTGGCTGACCGTTTTGGCGACTCCTATTTTTTTGATGCTGACTTTCCTGCATGGCATTGTGCAAAACTGGGGAGTGGCGATTATTCTGCTTACCTTGTTGATTAAATTAGCATTTTTTCCATTGTCGGCGGCCAGTTACCGTTCCATGGGCAAGATGCGTCTGGTTGCTCCCAAGCTGGAAAAAATCAAGCAGCAGTATGGCGATGATCGTGAACGACTGAACCGCGCCATGATGGATTTGTACAAGACCGAGAAAATCAACCCGCTGGGCGGCTGTCTGCCGGTTTTGATCCAGATACCGGTATTTATCGCCTTGTATTGGTCTATTCTGGCCAGCGTCGAGATGCGCTATGCCCCATTCTTTGGCTGGATTACCGACTTATCAACCGCTGACCCTTACTATATCTTGCCGTTGATCATGGGTGCCAGTATGTATTTGCAATCCAAACTTAATCCTGTTCCGGCTGATCCTTTGCAGGCTAAAGTCATGCAGATTATGCCGATTGCATTCAGTGTGGTGTTTTTCTTCTTCCCTGCGGGGCTGGTGCTGTATTCGATTGTCAATAATGGTTTGTCCATCGCGCAGCAGTGGTATATCACGCGTAACGTAGAGGCAGAGGGTGCAGCAGCAAAACGCTGATCCGATAGCTGCTATCGCCACGGCGCAAGGCCGTGGGGGTGTCGGCGTAGTGCGTGTTTCAGGCAAGGAAATCTCTGCTATCGCAGTTGCCGTTCTCGGCAAATTGCCAGTACCTCGCCATGCCACTTACGGTGATTTTCTGGATGAAAAGGGTGAGGTTATAGATCAGGGCATTGCCTTGTATTTTTCTGCACCGCATTCTTATACCGGCGAAGATGTTCTTGAATTACAGGGACACGGCGGAACGGCCATTTTGCAATTGCTGTTGCAGCGCTGTCTTGGCTTGGGCGCACGTCTGGCTGAACCCGGGGAGTTTACACGCCGCGCTTTTTTGAATGACAAAATTGATTTGGCTCAAGCCGAAAGTGTCGCCGACCTGATTGCGGCAACCACCACAGAAGCGGCGCGCAGCGCGGTACGTTCCTTGCAGGGCGATTTTTCTGCGGCGGTCAATGTGCTGGTGGATGTTTTGCTCCGTCTGCGCATGTTGACCGAGGCGATGCTGGACTTTCCAGAAGAGGATATTGATGTTTCCGATACTACTCTGCGCGACAAGTTGCTGCACGATGCTCAAACAAAACTACAGCAAATCATCGCCACGGCGAAACAGGGTAGCCTGCTGCGTGAAGGGGCGCATATCGCGCTGGTAGGACGGCCCAATGTGGGCAAATCGAGCCTGTTAAACCGTCTGTCGGGTGAAGAGGTGGCATTGGTCAGCGATGTGCCGGGAACGACGCGCGACGTGATACGTCAGGCAATACAAATACACGGTGTGCCGTTGCACATTATGGATACAGCGGGACTGCGAAGTTCTCGGGATGCAGTCGAGAACATGGGCATGGCGCGCACCCATCAGGCCGTTCTAAAGGCTGATTTGATTTTGTTGCTGCTGGATGCCGACATGGGGTGCAGCGAGGAAGACTGGAAGATTTTCTCCAGCTTTCCCGCAGACATTCCTCATCTCAAAGTGTTCAATAAGGCAGACCTGATTAAGGATATGCCTGATGCGCAGAGGGAAGAAGGCATATACATTTCCGCCAAGACGGGGGAGGGAATCGAACAGTTTCGCGATCAATTGCTCAAACTGATTGGCTGGAATAATCAGGAAAGCAGTGCGTTCATTGCCAGAGAACGCCATTTAATTGCGTTAAATCTGGCACAGACCCACCTCGACCACGCATCTTTGCAGGTGAATATGCCGGAACTATTTGCCGAGGAGTTACGTCTCGCCCAGCAATCCTTGAACAGCATCACCGGCAGGTTTACTGCCGACGATCTTTTGGGCGAAATATTCAGTCGCTTCTGTATCGGAAAATAATTGTAGCTGTTCCACGTGAAACAGCATATTTCGGATTGTGTTCGGTCTGTTGTATGATGCGCCTCCCTTTTTGTTCAGTGGCGACATGAATTTTCCTGATGTATTCGATGTAATTGTGGTGGGCGGCGGCCATGCCGGAACCGAGGCCGCGCTGGTCAGCGCGCGTTCCGGTTGTAAGACCTTGTTAATGAGTCACAATATCGAGACCCTGGGTCAGATGTCGTGCAACCCTTCCATCGGCGGAATAGGTAAGGGGCACTTGGTCAAAGAGGTAGATGCGCTTGGCGGAGCAATGGCGATGGCGACCGATGAAGGCGGCATCCAGTTCCGCATCCTCAATTCCAGCAAAGGCTTCGCAGTGCGCGCTACGCGCGCGCAAGCTGACCGTATGCTTTACAAGCAGGCAATCCGTTCGCGTCTGGAAAATCAGCCCGATCTCTGGTTGTTTCAACAGGCGGTTGATGATTTGCTGGTGGAGCAGGACAAAGTTACCGGTGTCGTTACCCAGCTCGGACTGCGCTTTAAGGCAAAAACGGTAGTGTTGACCGCCGGTACTTTTCTGGGCGGATTGGTGCATGTGGGACAGGCAAATTATCAGGCGGGGCGTGCGGGAGACCCTCCCTCGATCAGTCTGGCGCATCGCCTGCGCGAGTTGCAACTGCCGGTAGGGCGCCTGAAAACAGGTACACCGCCGCGCATTGACGGACGTACTATCAATTACGCGCTGTTGCGCGAGCAGGCGGGGGATGTTCCGGTGCCGGTGTTTTCCTTTATGGGTAATGCGGCGCAACATCCCCGGCAAATGCCTTGCTGGATTACCGATACGAATGAACGGACGCATGACATTATTCGCGGTGGACTGGATCGTTCGCCTATGTTTACCGGTGTCATTGAGGGAATAGGACCGCGTTACTGTCCTTCAATTGAAGACAAAATTACCCGTTTCGCCGATAAAAATTCACACCAGATTTTTCTGGAACCAGAAGGATTGACTACGCACGAGGTCTATCCGAACGGGATTTCAACCAGTTTGCCGTTCGATGTGCAGCTCGAATTAGTGCGTTCCATTAAAGGCTTGGAAAATGCGCACATTTTGCGACCCGGCTATGCGATTGAGTATGATTTTTTCAATCCTTCAGGATTAAAAAACTCTTTGGAGACCAAGGCGATACGCGGGTTATTTTTTGCCGGACAAATTAATGGCACGACGGGTTACGAAGAAGCTGCGGCACAGGGTTTGTTGGCGGGCTTGAATGCATCGCTCCAGGTTCGCGAAATGGAAGCGTGGTGTCCGCGTCGCGACGAAGCGTATCTGGGGGTGTTGGTGGACGACTTGATTACCCAGGGGGTAACTGAACCTTATCGCATGTTTACCAGTCGTGCCGAATACCGTTTGCAATTGCGCGAAGACAATGCCGATCTGCGTTTGACTGAAACGGGAAGAAAATTGGGTGTCGTTGATGATGCACGATGGCGCGCCTTCGAGAAAAAGCGTGAGGCGATTGTTCTGGAAGAGCAGCGTATGCGCAGTACATGGGTAAACCCGCATCATTTGCCGCTTGAGGATGCGTTGCGCGTACTGGGCAAAAATATAGAGCGGGAGTATTCACTTTACGAGTTGCTGCGACGACCCAATGTAAATTACGCCGGATTGCTTACTTTGCCTGGTGCGGGTGTCGCAGTAGAGGACGAGAAGGTGGCCGAGCAAGTAGAAATACAGGCCAAGTATCAAGGCTATATTGAGCGCCAAGATGAGGAAATAGCGCGCAATAGTCACAATGAGGTAATGCGTTTGCCGGATAATCTGGATTACAGCCAAGTTCGCGGGCTATCCATAGAGGCAAAACAAAAACTCAATCAATTCAAGCCTGAAACGATAGGCCAAGCGGCGCGCATTGCCGGTATTACCCCCGCCGCGATTTCATTATTGTTGGTTCATCTCAAGCGCGGCTTCCGGGATGCCAAGGCGGGTGAGATAAGCGCATGAAACTGGCAGAAGAATTAAACAGTGGCATCCTTCGACTGGGTTTGAAAATTGACTGTCAGACACAGAACAAGTTGCTGGATTATCTGGCTTTGCTGGTGAAGTGGAACAAGGTTTACAACTTGACCGCAATCCGTGATCCCGCGCAGATGGTCAGCCACCACTTACTGGATAGTCTGGCGGTGTTGCCTCATCTTTGGGCGGGACGTTGGCTGGATGTCGGTTGCGGGGCAGGTTTGCCTGGACTCGTGCTGGCCATCGCCCACCCGGATTGGAGCGTGACTTTGCTGGACAGCAACAGCAAAAAAACCGGTTTTGTCCAGCAGGCGATTATCGAGTTGGGGCTAAAGAATGTGTCGGTTTGTTGTGCAAGGGCGGAAGAATTTACGGTAACAGATAAGTTTGATGGGATTATTTCCCGCGCGTTTACCGAGTTGGGGGATTTCCTGCAAATTACGAGCCATCTGCTTGCGCAGCATGGCGGTTGGGTTGCGATGAAGGGGTTGCCTGAACAGGAGTTGGCCAATGTGCCGAATAACTACCTGGTTGAACAAGTCATCACGTTATGTGTGCCAGGTCTGGATGCTGCGCGTAGTTTAGTTATTGCCAGAAATAAAGAGGAGCAGACTCAATGACCAAGATAATGGCCATAGCCAACCAGAAAGGTGGGGTAGGTAAAACCACAACAACCGTGAATCTGGCAGCCAGCCTGGCCGCCGCCAAGCAGCGTGTATTACTGGTTGATCTTGATCCTCAGGGTAATGCAACCATGGGCAGCGGTATTGAGAAACGTGATCTGGAGCTGAGCGTTTACCATGTGTTGCTAGGCAGCAAAACGGTGGGCGAAGTGATCAAAAAATCCGAGATAGGGCAATATTTTGTGCTGCCGGCTAATCGGGATTTGGCGGGTGCAGAAGTTGAACTGGTGAATTTAGCCCATCGGGAAATGCGTTTGAAAGACGAGATTGACCGTGTGGCAGAAAATTATGATTACGTTCTGATAGATTGCCCTCCAGCACTTAACCTTTTGACTTTAAACGGATTATGTGCGGCGAAATCGGTGATGATACCGATGCAGTGCGAATACTATGCCTTGGAAGGATTGAGTGATCTGGTCAACACTATCCGTAGAGTGCGAGCCAGCCTGAACCCGGTGCTGGAAATCGAGGGTCTGTTGCGTACCATGTTTGATCCAAGAAACACGCTGGCGCAGCAAGTATCGGATCAGTTGCAGCAACATTTTGGCGATAAGGTATATCGTACCGTGATTCCGCGCAACATTCGCTTGGCGGAAGCACCTAGTTATGGAGTTCCGGTGCTTTACCATGACAAGGCATCCAAGGGAACTCAGGCTTATCTGGCATTAGCCGCCGAGTTGTTGGCCAACCAGGCGCATTCAGCCAAGCCACAATAAAGGGAAAACCATCATGACAAAACCACAAAAAGGCTTGGGGCGCGGGCTGGATGCATTGTTATCAGGCGGGAAAAGCGAAAAAGACGATGTGCTTCGCGAGTTGAATGTGTCGCTGCTCAAGCCTGGAAAGTATCAGCCACGTTCACAGATGGACGAAGCGTCCTTGAACAGTCTGGCATCTTCCATCAAAGCGCAGGGAGTGATGCAGCCCATTCTGGTGCGGCAGCTCGAAGATAGTAGTTACGAAATAATCGCCGGGGAACGCCGTTGGCGCGCCGCGCAGCTGGCAGGCCTTTCTCATGTACCCGTGCTGGTGCGCAGCGTTCCAGACAACGCTGCCCTGGCGATGGCGTTAATTGAGAATATCCAGCGCGAGAATCTTAATCCGCTCGAAGAGGCGGCCGGCATCAAGCGGTTGATAGACGAGTTTAAAATGACGCACCAGCTTGCCGCTGATGCAGTGGGACGATCACGCAGCGCCGCAAGCAATTTGTTACGTTTGCTCAAACTTCCTGATGAAATTCAGATGAAAATAATGTCCGGAGCATTGGATATGGGGCATGGACGCGCGCTATTAAGCCTGGATGGAGCCAGACAAATCGCTGCGGCAAACAAAATCTGCCTGGAAGGTTTGTCCGTGCGAGAAACGGAAAAATTGATACAGAAATGGTTAAATCCTGAAACCAGTCAGCCACGTCAAATTACCGTAAAAAGCCGTGATGTATTGCGTTTACAGGAAGAATTGTCCGAACGCATGGGGACGAATGTTACGATAAAAGAAAAAAACAAGGGCGCGGGGCAATTGGTCATTGACTATGTAAATCACGAACAATTGGACGAGTTGATTGCCAACTTGCAAAAAATTTAGTTAGAAGGGCTTGACTTTGGCTGATGGAATCAAAGACAATGCCGACAATTCAAAAACCTCGGTACAAAAAATTTGAATCATGTTGCCGAGATGAACGAAACAAAAATAACCATAAAACAAGCCTTTGAAAAGGCAGCGCGCTGGCAAATAATAGCGACGTTGACCATAGGCATAGCCTCATTACTATTTATAAGCGTTCACGCAGCAATTTCTTCCTTTTTGGGTGGAATCTCAGCCGTAGTTGGCGGCTATGTGGGTGTGGTGATGACTCGCAGTCGTGTTGACCAATCTGCAGGCGGTGTACTGATTGCATTGCTCAAGGCTGAAATAGCCAAAGTGATGGTAATATCAGTGCAGTTGTTGGCGATATTTAAACTTTATGACGGGCTAGTTCCTTTGGCTCTGATAGGTGGGTTAGCGGTATCTGTACTGGTATCTGGTGCAGGACTGGGAGCCGTAGGGAATAATAAATAATAACTGGATATTGAATGTCAACCGAACAAGCTCTAACACCCTCTAGCTATATCACTCATCACCTTACCTTTAATTCACAATCCATCGGAGACAGTACTTTCTGGTCTTTGCATATGGATACGTTGGTAACGGCCGGTATATTGGGTTTGCTTACGTTTGGACTGTTGTGGTGGGTAGTTCGTGGCGCAACAATGGGTGTGCCAACCAAGCGCCAGGCAGCCATTGAGCTGCTGTTTGAATTTGTTGACGATCAGGTCAAGGGGCTATTCCATGGTGATCGCAGCAAATTTGTCGCTCCCTTGGCATTGACTGTATTCGTCTGGGTTTTGATGATGAATGCCATGGACTTCTTGCCAATTGATGTGATGGCTTGGATTTATGAGCATGTGTTTGGTCAGGAACACTGGCGC
>PEUR01000164.1 GCA_002780675.1 Gallionellales bacterium CG03_land_8_20_14_0_80_55_15
GGATGCCCATCTGCCGGTAAGCCAGCAGCATGGCGCGGATGTTGTCGCGGGTCGAACCGACGCAGGACAGATGCGGTGCGGCCTGATAGCCTTCGGCATGAATCTGGCGGATGGTATCCACCGTGCGTTCCTGCGTAGACCCCCCCGCACCGAAGGTGACGGAGAAAAATTCCGGCTTGAGTGTGGCCAAACGGGCGCGCACGACGGTCAATTTTTCGACACCCTCCGCTGTCTGCGGGGGGAAAAATTCAAAACTGATAGGGGATTGATTCATTATTTCCTCAATAATTGTGCGGCGGCTGAAGACAGCGCCCATGAAAAAATGCTGTACAGAACGGCACCCAGCACGCCGTGCCAGAAGCCATCCACCACGAAGCCGCGCAGAATCGAACCTGCAAACCAGAACATCAAGCCATTGATGGCGAAGATAAATAGCCCCAGCGTGACCACGGTCACGGGCAGGGTGAGCACCAGAAAAATGGGGCGGATCAGTGCGTTGATCAGACCAAGGACGATGGCGGCGATGAAAGCTGCCGCAAAACCATCCAGGTGTATGCCCGGCACGAAGTTCGCCACCGCCAGCAAGGCGAGGGCATTCAATGACCAGATGAGTAACAGTTGTAGCAATATTGTTCCCTTGAAAAATTGAGGGGCGGAAAAATCCGCCCCGTCATCATACCTGCCTTTTAGCTGTCAATAACGTTGGCTATCAACATCGCCAACGATCAATAACGATAGTGATCAGCCTTGTATGGGCCCGCCTTCGGCACATTGATGTAAGCCGCCTGCACGTCGGTCAATTCGCTGAGTTGAGCATTCAGGGTGGTCAGTTGCAAACGCGCCACCTTCTCGTCCAGATGCTTGGGCAAGGTGTAAACGCCGACGGGATATTCGCTGGTGCGGGTGAACAGTTCGATCTGCGCGAGGGTCTGGTTGGCGAAGCTCGATGACATCACATAGGAAGGATGTCCCGTGCCGCAACCCAGATTTACCAGACGACCTTCGGCCAGTAACAATATACGTTTGCCATCAGGAAAGATCACATGATCAACCTGCGGCTTGATGTTTTCCCACTGGTATTGCTTGAGCGAAGCGACATCAATTTCGTTGTCGAAGTGACCGATGTTGCAGACGATGGCCTGATTCTTCATCTTCTTCATGTGGTCGTGGGTGATGACGTGGTAGTTGCCGGTGGTAGTGACGAAAAGGTCGCCGAACTCGCTGGCGTAATCCATGGTGACCACACGATAGCCTTCCATCGCCGCTTGCAGTGCGCAAATCGGGTCAATTTCCGTGACCCATACTTGTGCCGACAGCGCGCGCATGGCTTGTGCGCAGCCTTTACCCACGTCGCCGTAACCCGCGATGACGGCGATCTTGCCAGCAATCATCACATCGGTGGCGCGCTTGATGCCATCAACCAGCGATTCGCGGCAGCCATACAGATTGTCGAACTTGGACTTGGTGACGGAATCGTTGACGTTGATCGCCGGGAATTTCAGTTCGCCACGTTCAAACATTTGATACAGACGGTGTACGCCGGTGGTGGTTTCTTCAGTCACACCAAGGATGGCGGCAAGTCGTGTGGAGTACCAGGTCTTATCGGTCGCCAACTTTGCTTTAATGGAATTGAACAAACAAATCTCTTCTTCGGAAGAAGGATTGTTCAACAGCGACGCATCTTTTTCAGCACGCGCGCCCAGATGCAACAACAAGGTCGCATCGCCGCCGTCGTCCAGAATCATGTTGGACAGACCACCGTCGGTCCATTCAAAGATACGATGAGTGTAATCCCAGTAGTCGGTCAGTGACTCGCCTTTGACCGCAAACACGGGTACGCCCGTTTCGACGATGGCGGCGGCGGCGTGATCCTGAGTGGAATAGATGTTGCAGGAAGCCCAGCGCACTTCAGCGCCCAGGGCGGTCAGCGTTTCGATCAGCACGCCTGTTTGAATCGTCATATGCAGCGAGCCTGTGATACGCGCGCCCTTCAAAGGCTGACTGGCAGCGTATTCATTGCGAATCGCCATCAGGCCGGGCATTTCAATTTCGGCGATCGCCAGTTCCTTGCGTCCCCAGGCTGCGAGGGACATATCTGCGACAACATAATCCTGTGTTGCTGTGTTCATACCCAACTCCATTCATAAAAGTTAATGAATGGGTGCGGTTAGAACGTAAACTGATCCGAGCCTGACGGGGGAATGAGAATCAAACCCGCTGCAGCACCCCTCGGAGGTCGCGGATTATAAATGAAAAAAGTTTTTTGCAAAAGATGTTCCGGTTTATTGGCAAGCCTCTGCTTCACCAGGAGGTATCGGCTACGCCACTCCACAACTCATGAATATCGGTGATGCCCCACTTTGCCGGGTCCTCAAAAGAGGTAATCCTGTCCTGGCAGCCCGCCAGCGACAAGTCCACTATTTCGTGTTGAATCCGGCAATTTGCGCGGGTGGAAAAAAATATTTTCACCATCGGCGTGAGCAGAGAGTTCGTTGTCTGCGCGATGACCACAGCCAGACATCCCGATTTGAGTTGTACCAGCGAGCCTATCGGGTAGATGCCGACACTGCGCACAAAGGCCTCGAAAATTCGCTGGTCGAAATGACCGTTGCGCCACTCCGCCATGCGGCGCAAGGATTCGGCAGGTTCCCAGCCACTCTTGTAGGGGCGGTTGGAGGTAATCGCGTCATACACATCGCACACCGCGCCCATCTTGGCATACAGGCTGATTTGTTGGTCGCCAAGGTGTTCGGGGTAACCTGTGCCATCCACCTTTTCGTGGTGATGCAGGCAGACATCCAGTGCGACCTCGCCCACCCCGCTGCCTTCCAGCAGCATCTTGTGCCCCTCGCTGGGGTGATTTTTCACGATGGCAAATTCCGCATCAGTCAGCTTGCCGGGCTTGTCCAAAATTTCCATAGGAATCATCATCTTACCTATATCGTGCAACAATCCGGCCAAGCCTGCTTCGCGGGTTTGGGCTTCGTTCAAACCCAGTCGTCTGGCCAGCGCCACCATCAGTGCGCAGACCGCAACCGAGTGCATGTAGGTGTAATCGTCCTTGTTTTTTAGCCGAGCCAGGCTGATGAGCGCATCGGGATTCCTGAGTACCGAATTGGAGATTTCTTCAACCAGAGGAAGCGCGTCGTCGCAATTAAGCGCACGACCCATGCGCGCCTCACCAAACATCGAAGCAACGGCCTGTTTGGATTTTGCGCAGATTTTTACCGCCTGTGCCGCTTCCTGACTAACGCTGCGGCGTTGCGCCGTCTTGGCGACGGGAGCATCTTGCGCGGGTGTGATGGCAACGGTTTCGGTGACGGATTCCCGATCTTCGTCGCCCCCCACATCAGCAACACTCGCGTTCGCGACATCAAGACCCTGTGCGGTATCTATTTTTATCCACTTAATCTGAGCGGACAAAATGATTTGCAGGTCTTTAGGTTCATCCAGCAGAAAGGTTTTGCGCCAGAACGGATGATCCATCCACGCACAGCCTAATTCGTGGATGAACATGCCCAAACGCAATTGTTCGACGGTAATACGCTTAATCATGAAGTTTTCTACGGCATCAAGTAATGCCTGATTCTAAGGCAAAAAAGAACGGCCTCCCAAACTAAATCTGGATGCCGTTCTTTTCAGTGTCGCTGATGCATCGGTACTTTACTCAACCCCCGACATGGCGCTGTGCTTAGGCTCTACAGCCCCGCATCGGCGCGCAAGGCGGCGGCCTTGTCGGTGCGTTCCCAGGTAAATTCCGGTTCTTCACGGCCAAAGTGGCCGTAAGCGGCGGTTTTTTCATAGATAGGGCGCAACAGGTCTAGCATATTGACGATGCCTTTTGGACGCAAATCGAAATGGCGCAACACCAATTCAGTCAGCTTGTCATCGGAAATTTTGCCCGTGCCGTAAGTGTCCACCATCACGCTGGTCGGCTTCGCCACGCCGATGGCGTAGGAAACTTGCACCAGACACTTGCTGGCCAATCCTGCGGCAACGATATTTTTAGCCACATAACGCCCCGCGTAAGCGGCGGAACGATCCACTTTGGAAGGGTCTTTACCGGAGAATGCACCGCCACCGTGCGGGGCTGCGCCACCATAGGTGTCCACAATAATCTTGCGGCCAGTCAGACCGCAATCGCCTTGCGGGCCGCCGACCACGAAACGTCCGGTCGGGTTGACCAGATAGTTGATGTTGCCCTTGATCAATTCCTTGGGCAGGATAGGCTTGAGGATTTCTTCAATCACCGCTTCGCGAATCGCTTCCAGGGTCATTTCCGGCGCGTGTTGCGTGGAAAGCACCACGGTGTCTATGGAATGCGGTTTGCCGTCAACATAGCGTATGGTCACTTGTGATTTAGCATCGGGACGCAACCAGGACAGGCGGCCATCGTGGCGCAATTGTGACTGGCGCTGCACCGCTTGATGCGCCAGATAAATCGCCAGCGGCATCAAGGTTGGCGTTTCGTCGCAAGCGTAACCGAACATCAGGCCTTGGTCGCCCGCGCCTTGATTCAAAAAGTCGTCAGAGGCGCGATCCACGCCTTGCGCGATGTCCGGGCTTTGCTTGTCGTAAGCCACCAATACCGCGCAGCCCTTGTAATCTATGCCGTATTCGGTGTTGTCGTAGCCGATGCGCTTGAGGGTGTTGCGCGCGACCTGGATGTAGTCAACATTGGCGGTGGTGGTGATTTCACCTGCCAGAACGACCAGACCCGTATTGGTTAATGTTTCGGCGGCTACCCGTGCATACGGGTCTTGCGCTAGAATCGCGTCCAGAATGGCATCGGAGATTTGATCTGAAACCTTGTCAGGATGGCCTTCGGATACAGATTCGGAAGTAAACAGAAATTCGCTCATGGTCGTCCGTTCGTCGTTAAAAAATTGAAAGGTGCGCATTCTAGCAGAATATGCAAGCGCTGGCAGATGGTGCAAAACCTCGCAAAATGCGTAAAACTTGGTAACCTCCCCCCGTGACTACATTTTTCTTCAAAATCATTTATCGTTTTTTATCCTGCTTGCCGCTGGGCGTGTTGCACAGTCTGGGGGCGTTGCTCGGCCGGTTGACTTACACGCTGTCCGCTCAGTATGCGGCGCGGATGCGGGAAAACTTGCGGCAGGCCGGTTTTTCGCTGGAGGATGCTGCGGGGCAGCGACTGTTGTCCGCAACCATCGCCGAAGCGGGCAAGGCGATTACCGAACTACCCTGGGTGTGGGGGCGGACTTACGACGAAGTGCTATCCCGCGTGCGCGCTTGCGAAGGTCTGCAATATGTCGAGGCGGCACAGGCGGCGGGGCGCGGCATCATATATCTGACACCGCACTTGGGGTGTTTCGAGATGTGCGCGCTGTATATGGCGCGACATGCACCGCTGACCGTTTTATATCGCCCCCCCCGACTGCAATGGTTGGAAGGCGTGATGCGCAGCGGTCGCGAGCGCGGTCAGGCCAAGCTGGCCAAAGCGGATATGAGCGGCGTGCGCCTGTTATTCAAGGCGCTCAAACGCGGCGAAGCGATCGGGATGTTGCCCGACCAGGCTCCCAGTCAGGGGGAAGGGGAATGGGTGGATTTCTTCAATCGTCCCGCCTATACCATGACGCTGGCAGGCAGATTGGCAGAAGCCAGCGGTGCTGCCGTGCTGCTGGTCAGTGCCGAACGGCAAGACACGGGCCAGGGTTACGTCATACGCTTTGAACCTTTGGCGCTGGATTTTGAACAATCCGTTGCGCGCCAGATTAACGCAGCGCTCGAACGCCTGATACGCGCCTTCCCGGCGCAATATCTGTGGAGCTATAACCGCTATAAGGTACCGGACGGCGTATTGCCGCCCAATACAGCAGGTGAGGCGTAATGCGACTCGGCGTTTTTATCCTGTGGTTGATCCATTTTTTGCCTTTGTGGGTCATCGCGGCAATAGGCAACGGCATCGGTTCGCTGCTCTATGTTCTGGCGGCTGAACGCCGTCATGTCGGCGCTATCAACCTGAAGCTGTGTTTCCCGGAAATGAGCGAACAGGCGCGCAGACAATTATTGCGCGATCATTTCAGGCTATTCGCGCGCGGTCTGGTCGAGCGCAGCATCCTTTGGTGGTCAACACCTGAGCGCATCCGCAGCCTGATCCGCGTTGAAGGACTGGCGCATTTCGAGGCGATTAAAGGCCAGTCGGCCATTTTGCTCACGCCGCATTTCGTCGGCATGGACGCGGGCGGGCAGTGGATAGCGCAGCAAACCGACACAGTGTGCATGTACGCCAACCAGAAGAGCGCCTACATGACCCAGCTGCTGCTGGAGAAGCGCGCCCGTTTCCGCCACCAGCACCTCTATTCGCGCCAGCAGGGCTTGCGCCCGATTATCAAGGGGATGCGCGAGGGAATGCCGTTCATCTACCCGCCGGATCAGGATCAGGGCATCAAGGATGGCGTATTCGTGCCGTTTTTTGGCGTACCCGCCGCGACCATGACCTCGGTGTCGCGCATCGCGCAGATGACCGGCGCTAAAGTTGTGCCTTGCATCACCCGCGTATTGCCCGGCGGGGCGGGCTATGTGCTGACTTTTTATCCGGCGTGGGAAAATTATCCCAGCGGGGATGCTGTAGCCGACGCGCGGCGCATGAACGCATTTATCGAGCAGCGCATACTGGAAATGCCGGAGCAATATTTTTGGCTGCACAAACGCTTCAAGACCAGGCCGGAAGGCGAAGCAAAATATTATTGAAACGTTTGATTCACATGGGCGAATAAATGAAATATCACGACCTGCGCGATTTCATCGCGCAACTGGAAAAGCTCGGCGAATTGAAACGCGTCACCGCACCCGTCTCCACCCACTTGGAAATGACGGAAATCTGCGACCGGGTGTTGCGCGCGCAGGGACCTGCCATCCTGTTCGAGAATGTGATCGGGCCCGGAATGCAGAAAAGCGCCATGCCTGTTCTTGCCAACCTGTTTGGCACGCCGCGCCGCGTGGCGCTCGGCATGGGGCAGGAAAGCACACAAGCCTTGCGCGAAGTGGGCAAGTTGCTGGCTTATCTTAAAGAACCTGAGCCGCCCAAAGGCTTGAAAGACGCATGGGAAAAATGGCCGATATTGAAGCAAGTGTTGAGCATGTCGCCAAAAGTCGTGTCTTCCGCGCCTTGCCAGGAGGTGGTTTGGGAAGGGGCTGACGTGGATTTGTCCAAACTACCGATTCAGCACTGCTGGCCGGGCGACATCGCGCCGCTGATTACCTGGGGTCTGGTGGTGACGCGAGGACCTGCCAAGTCGCGCCAGAATTTAGGGATTTATCGCCAGCAGGTCATCGCGCCCAACAAAGTCATCATGCGTTGGCTGGCGCATCGCGGCGGCGCACTGGATTTTCGCGAGCACTGCCAGAAGAATCCGGGGCAGCCTTTCCCGGTTGCTGTGGTCATTGGCGCCGACCCCGCGACGATACTGGGTGCGGTCACACCCGTGCCGGATTCCTTGTCCGAATATCAGTTCGCCGGGTTGCTGCGCGGTGCCAAGACCGAGCTAGTGAAATGCTTGGGCAGCGATTTACAAGTTCCCGCCTCCGCTGAAATCGTGCTGGAAGGCGTGATTCATCCTGATGAATTGGCCTTGGAAGGGCCTTATGGCGATCACACTGGTTATTACAACGAGCAGGACAAGTTCCCAGTGTTCACCATAGAACGCATCACGATGCGCCGCGCCCCGATTTACCATTCCACCTACACCGGCAAACCGCCCGACGAACCCGCCATGCTGGGCGTGGCGCTCAACGAAGTGTTCGTGCCGCTGCTGCAAAAACAATTTCCTGAGATTGTGGATTTTTATCTGCCACCGGAAGGATGCAGCTACCGCATGGCGGTGGTCTCTATCAAGAAGCAATATCCCGGACACGCCAAACGCGTCATGTTCGGCATCTGGAGTTTCTTGCGCCAGTTTATGTACACCAAATTCATCGTCGTGGTGGACAACGACATAGACATCCGCAGCTGGCAGGAAGTCATCTGGGCAATCACCACCCGCATGGATCCGGTGCGCGACACGTTGCTGGTTGAGAACACACCGATTGATTATCTGGACTTTGCCAGCCCCGTATCCGGCCTGGGCGGCAAAATGGGGCTGGATGCCACCAATAAATTCCCGGGTGAAACCAACCGGGAATGGGGTACGCCCATCGTCATGGACGAGGCGGTCAAGGCAAAAGTGGATGCGATGTGGGGGGAGTTGGGGTTGTAAATAACCGTTCGTGCTGACAACCAGCGACTTGGCTGGCGTTGTTTGCCCGCTTAGTCGAATGGCTAGTTGTTTCATCAGTACTCGCCGACATCCCCTGACCAGCCTCCGCTACTCGGCGGCGCGCAGGGGAAGAAGGTTGAGTTGATGGGTGCTAACGTCTAAATTCAGCGATCTTTGCGGCATCCGATAGAACGATAAGTTTGGCTTTGATCTCGGAGTTTTTGCATAGTGTTTGACCGACTATTTCTTACTTGCTTTTACTTTTGATGGTTTCACATCAGCAAGTCCCTTGTGCTTGGACAAGCTTTGTGCAGCCTTCTTCCATAAGCTGTATGAAGTCACGTGCATCTGAAAAGTAATTTCTAAATGCAAGACGAACATCGTCACTTGTATTGGCTCTTACTAATACGACATCACTATCAGGAAATTCTTTCTCCAATTCAAACAGTTCCCGCAGAGCGTCTGTGGCAGACCTAAAGGTTCGCACGTCAAGTTCTCGGCTGCCTGAGAATATAAGAATCGCATTTTTACGCTCAGTGACGGCTTTGTCTGCGGCGTTTAGTCCGCGAAGAGTTTTTAGAAGTTTGAGTTCCTCGTCGAGCTTCAAAAATTTTGCGACGATCACTCGATCTTCAATTTCTGGCAAAGGGCCCTTTGTGTTCTCAAAGGCTCTTGCCAGTATTTCACTGGCAAGAGCCATTGCCTTCTCGTACCGAGTGTCGCCTTGCCGAAACTTTGGTTGGCTTTCCGTGATGAAGCCGATCACCTCTACCGCAGTTGACCAAGCGTGCTGAACAAGCGTCCTATACTGAATTTCAAGGTAAAGCCCAGCTAGTTCTTTTCCAACCTCTGAATTTACGTTGTATTCGTATACATCATGAATTCCTCTGTATCCAGTGCACTTCGGTTTCTTGATGTAGTCGTATTTGTCTAGTTCGTTGCGACGCTTATGATTGAAATGGGCATTATGGAAATTTTTTCGAAACTCGATGAGTGTCTGTAAGTCTTTGAAGATTAGCCGACATCCTGCTATATCGTCCATCCTTGATAGTTGCATGCCCGGCAGTCGCTCGAGCTTGTCGAAGATTGTTCTTTTTCGCTTGTGTCGTTGTGCGACCGAGATTCCTGTACCACGCGTTCTAGTTCGAAGAATCGCTTGAAAAGTGTTCAGAACAGCACGATGAGCGGCTCGCCATTGTTCAATAACATGGAGGTCTTCTGCGGACTGCGTTCCAGACCGCACATTTTCACCTGCACGATTGACGCGTGATTTTGAACCACCAGGGTGGTGAAGTTTAGTTTGAGTGGTCATTGGTAAATTGGGAATTTGTTAATTGTTAACGCAGAATTCAGGCAACTTGCGTGGCTTTATCGCACGAGGTCGTCTTGAATGACGGATTTTCATTTGAAATCAATGGAAACAGGGCTGGATTGCGAATGGATTCTACGACCAGATCAATGTCAAGCAGGGGCCAGTAAAGGTGATTGAGTGAGGGCCGCTCAATCGTGGTGATTTGATCAAGCGTGGCTTGCTTGAACCAGGGAAATTCTGCATAGGCGACAAAAAGTTCTTCGTCGTCCAGAAGCAACCAGAAGCCCTTGTTTGAAACTACAGAAACTTCAGTTTCCAAAGTGGACGCGCCAGGCATGGACAATCTCCTCGTGGTGAGTATGAACCAAGGCTTGCGCCTCGTTGAGTTGCTTTTGAGACAACCCCTGATTCAAGGCTAATTCAATTGTTGGCTCCAGCCAGAACTTCGCTTCACCGTCGGTATGGGCGACATGAACGTGAACTCGCATTTCTTCACGAGAAAAGAAGAAAAAACGAAAGGCACCTTCACGAAATATGGTTGGAGACATGCGCGAATAATACCAGTTCTGTTGGGTTGTTACGCTCAACGCAGGCGGTTTTGTATGCGGCGAAATCCGTTGTCACGACCCTTGCACCCACTCGATCAGCGCGTCCTGCGCCGCTTGGGCGCGCTTCGCGTTCGGGTGGTTGATGAAAAATACCACGATCCATTGTTTGCCTGAACGAGCTTGCACAAATCCCGCCAGGGTCTTTACCCCGTCCAGCGTGCCAGTTTTGAGATGGGCGTGACTGGCGGCGGGGCTGGTTTTTAAACGCTTTTTGACCGAGCCATCCACACCCAGAATCGGCAATGAGGCGACCAGTTCGGCGCTGAAAGGACTCTCGGTTACGCTTTGCAGCAGTTGCGCCATATGCGCCGCGCTGATGCGTTCCTGGTGCGACAAACCCGAGCCGTTTTCCAGAACCAGTTCGGGGAAATCCAGTCCTTTTTTTGTCAGCCAGTCACGCATTGCGGCGCTGCTGCGCGGAATACTGGCGATGGCCGCCGGTTCACCTGCGCTCGTCAGCGTCAGGAACAACTGCCTCGCCATGACGTTGTTGCTGAATTTGTTGATGTCGCGGATGAGCTGACTGAGCGGCTCGGAGCGATGGGTGGCGAACAATTGCGCCTCCTGGCGCACCACGCCATCGCGTACCTTGCCGCTGAAACTGCCGCCCAGTTGTTGCCACACGGCGCGGAACACGGCCTCGACGTAGCGAGTATGTGACAGCACGCTGAGATTGTGTTCGCGCTCGCCGCATTCCGCCGGATAGCCGCCTTGCAGCAGCAATCGCTCGTCCGTTGCCTGCACCAGGATGGTGTCATCCCAGTTGTCGCAACTTTCGGCGTATTTTGTAACCAATTGATTATCAACAATAATTTCATCAATTGGCGGCTCAATAATCGCCCGCAAACGCCCGTTTTCCGGCCTATAGCGCAGGTGCAGGGTATTGAAATTGAGCAGCAACGCATCGGGGCTGACGTTGTAGGCACGCACCGTATCGCTATCGAAGGACCGATCGCTGCCGGGCGGCAACTCGAAAAAGCGGCGATCCAGCAGCAGATCGCCGCGTATCTCGCGCAAGCCCCGCGCCCGCAATTCCGCCAACCACAGCCAGAATTGTTCGATGGTGAATTTTGGGTCGCCATAGCCCTTGAACACCAAATCGCCCTGCAACACGCCGTTTTCCAGCCGACCATCCAGATACGCCTCGGTCTTCCACTGGTACGCCGGGCTCAACAACTCCAGCCCCGCAAAAGTCGTGAGCAACTTCATGGTGGAGGCGGGATTCATCGGCCAAGCCTCGTTAAGGTGCAACAGCGGTCGCGTCTGATTGACTTCCTGCACCACGATGGATACCGCAGATTCAGGGACGTCGGCCTTTAGCAGGGCTTCCCTGACGGATGGGGGAAGTGCCTCGGCCCGGGCATGGGCGATCAGAAAGAATGCGAACAGCAAGCTGTAAAAAAGTTTAATCAGCGCCTCTAACGGGCATGGCATATTGCCACCCCTGATAATGAAACACGCCATGCCCGTTCCCTCACCCCCGCCCCCCCTCTCCCAGAGGGCGAGTGGTACGATTCGTCGCTTCGTGTGCTTCACGTTAAACTGACCGTCATGCTCATCTGAGTGCTTCGATGACAATTAAAGTGCGGGTAACCAGCAGTTGCATTTCTTCTTCGCTGATAATGTAAGGCGGCATGAAATACACCGTTTTCCCCATCGGACGCAGCAATAGTTCATGTTGCAGCCCCAGCGCGAAGCAGCGTTGCGCGAAATCGGCGTGCATTGATTCCACCTCGAACGCCCAGATCATGCCGGTATTGCGCCAATTCTTCACTGACGGATGTTCACGCAAGGGCTGGGCGATGCGGTTGAAATAGTCAGCCTTGGCGCGGTTAGCGTTCAGTACATCGTCCTCTTCAAAAATATCCAGCGTCGCAAGGGCAGCCCGACAAGCCAGCGGATTGCCAGTATAGGAATGCGAATGCAAAAACCCGCGCGCGGTCGGGTCGGCATAAAACGCCTGATAGATGTCGTCCGTCGTCATCACGATGGACAGCGGCAGATAGCCGCCAGTAATGCCTTTGGAAATCAGCAGGAAATCAGGGGAAATCCCCCCCTGTTCGCACGCGAACATCGTTCCTGTCCTGCCCATGCCGACGGCGATTTCGTCCGCGATCAGATGCACGCCATACTGGTCGCACAGCTCGCGCGCCCGGCGCAGATAAACCGGGTGATACATCGCCATGCCCGCCGCACCCTGTACCAGCGGCTCGATGATAAAAGCGGCAAGCTGTGCGTGATGCTGTTGCAGATGGATTTCCAATGTCTCCGCACAGCGCAGCGCAAAAGCCTCATCGGTTTCGCCCGTTTCGGCATTTCGCCAGTCCGGGCTAACCACCGTCGCCTGCTGGCGGATCAGCGCGCCGTAGGCATCGCGGAACAGCGCGACATCCGTAACCGACAACGCGCCCAGCGTCTCGCCGTGGTAACTATTTTGCAGACTGATGAACTGTGTCTTGTCCGGCTTGCCGGTGTTGCGCCAGTAATGCGCGCTCATCTTGAGCGCGATTTCGGTAGCCGATGCACCGTCCGAACCATAGAAGCAATGCCCCAGCCCCAGCGGCGCGAGTGCGCGCAGCC